>JAHDFT010000402.1 GCA_020628015.1 Bacteroidota bacterium | reverse complement strand
CAAAATAGAGAAGTTGTTAATTTACCATTGGTAAATATCTACTTATCAAAAAAATTACATTAATTTTGCATTTATGGAATCAAAATAAGTGCCTGAATAAAAAATATTCTTTTTATTTGGGTGTCTGAAGATAGTATAATCAATAACAATTGATATAATAAGCCATGCTGTGGAAACAGTATCAAAGTAACTGTATTATTTTGATTGATAAATTTAGATACCTAATTACTCACTCGTTTCTTATTTTTTCACTTATCCCAAACCCCACTATTTGCCCAAATTTTTGCTATAAAAAATAGAACCTCACTTATGAAAACATTACAAATGGTGGGCTATGGTATTTGGCTTGCTCTTTTACTCTTATGTTCTTGTAAAGGAAGTAAGAAAATTAGTCAACCATCTCACAATGACCCTGCTCCTAATTCAACAGATATAAAGAAAGATGTGCCATCACCTGCTATAGCAGCTTTATCTTTTGATTCAATTGATGTGGTCAAAAAAGCACAAATTTTATTGTATTTGAGCGAATATGTACCTGGTAAAATTGACGGGGAAATGAAGGAACAGACGGTGAAAGCCTTGAGTGCTTTTCAAGAGAAAAATGATTTGTTGGTCGGAGATCGTTCTATGATCACCATCCGCAAATTAGGGATTGATATTATGGATTTTGAAATTAGAGATGTTCAGAGTGCTTTGGAACGCAAAGGCTATGATCCTGGACCAGTAGATAATTTAATTGGTCCAATGACCCGTGCTGCTTATATGAAGTTTCTCCAACAACACGAATTTCCTAATAATGGCATGACTAAAACCATCAAAATGGCTTTATTTAGCGATGATAGTCAATATAGAAATCAGGAAACAACAGATCCTCTATTTTTTGCAGATCAAGATTCCACACTTGTCCTACCTGATGTTGTGAAAACAGTAGCGATTGATGAGGTAAAAGTGAGTGATGTTTTAGAGGCATTGAAAGCAAGGGGCTATGATCCTGGAAAAATCTCAGAGAAACTAGGTAGACCTGCTAAAGATGCGCTATTTCGCTATCAAAAGGATCATCAATTACCAATTGGGGATATTGATATAGATACGCTGACTTCATTGGGATTTAAGTGATGATGAAGACTATTTTTTCCTAAGTAACAAGCAAAAAATAAATTCGGCATGTTTGTTCGGTTAATTTGTCGCTAGACGAGGCAAAAAACGTAGACGATGCGAGCATCGGCGAGGCTTTTTAACGAAGTATAGCGACAAATTAAACAACAAGATGTGGGAGTTATTTTTTAGCTGTTACTAAGAAGTGATGGATTAGAAATAATTCTGTTTCATCACTAAATATCACTAAATATCACTAAATACTGTCTGCTACAAAATTACCTGTTGATTATTTCATGACTACATATTATCCAGTATACTGAAGGAATAATTGAATGGCTGTTTGTACTAAAAATAGGTCATTATTCACATACTGTATATTCATAAATTGCCAAACTAAACCAAACCAAACGATAAACGACTATGAACAAATTCAAACTCGATCTTCATTGGCAGATATTTATTGGACTATTTTTAGGGATTTTATATGGCTTATTTCTAGCTGACTATGTACACTTAGTGGAATGGATGGGAGATATATTTATGCGTTTGCTCAGAATGATTATTGTTCCTTTAGTATTGACCTCTATTGTAGCAGGAATTGCAGGTATTAAGGGACAAGGCTTAAAGACTATGGGCTTAAAAACTTTCCTCTACTATATGAGTACTAGTATGTTGGGGATTGCTGTAGGTTCTTTTATTATGAATGTTTTTCAGCCTGGTGTGGGTTTAGATATAGGGACACCTAGTACTGCTGAAGCAGCAAAATTAGAAAAACTGAGTTCTAATAGTGAATCATTTACCTTCCTAGATCGCCTCCTTGATATTATTCCGACCAATATATTTAACGCTTTTGCCGAAGGAGATACCCTAGCCATTATCTTTTTTGCCATTTTACTAGGTGTTTTCATTCCTAGATTATCCGATAAATACAGAGAACCTTTTGTATTTGCTTTCAAGGGAGCTTTTGAATTGATTATGAAAATTACCATGGCCATTATCAAATTGGCCCCAATAGGTATTTTTGGTTTAATGGCATCTGTTATTGCAGAACAAGCAGGAGATTTAGATAAGTTTATCGCATTAATGAGCCGATTAGGAGGTTTTGCTTTATTGGTGACTATAGGTTTAGGATTTCATATGTTTGTCACCTTATCCATTCTATTAGTCGTTTTTGGCAAAGTCAATCCAATCAAGCATTTCAAAGCCATGACCACACCATTATTGACGGCTTTTTCTACCGCTTCCTCTGGTGCAACAATGCCTTTGACCCTTACTGCTTTGAAGGAAAATAGTGGGGTATCGGATCGGACAACCAGTTTTGTGATTCCGCTTGGTGCAACGGTGAATATGGATGGAACTGCTTTGTATGAAATTGCAGCCGTTTTATTTATTGCTCAGGCTTATGGATTGGATTTGGATATGACAGGGCAATTGACCATTATTGTTACTTCTCTTCTTGCCTCAATAGGAGCCGCAGCCGTTCCTATGGCAGGTTTAATCATGATGACCATCATTCTCTCCGCTATCGGATTGCCACTCGAAGCCATTGGTTTGATCCTAGCAGTAGACCGAATTTTGGATATGATGCGTACTGCTGTGAATGTGTATAGTGATTCTTGTGGTTGTGTGATTATTGCCAAGTCAGAAGGAGAGATATTGAATTATGATAAGGATGAGGATGGACATGTGATGGCGAGGTAATGAGTAAGTCAATCAAAAAAGATTGGTGTTGCCCTCAATTTCCACAATCTCCCCATTTTCCATTATCTCAAAATACTTAGTTGTATCTTGATTAATGACCTGTTTGATCTTCATTTCAGGAAGTATTCTGCCTGAAATATACATTTTATTGACTTCATCCCATTTGGCAAATAGAAAATTAGATATTAGTTGACCATCAAAGGTATAAGTCCTTAAATAGAATTGATAATCTCTTCCTTTGGATATATTGATGCGTTTATTAATGACTAAAAGCACATAATTGTTCCTTACAAGCCTTTCATATGGATAGTATTGACTATTCCTTGTGATTGGCTTGGTATAGGAGGGATTTAGATGGGTATCTAATGCACTTGCTAACTCTTCTTTGGTTAAATAGTATTGTAGGTTTTCATCATCAATAGGGACTACATTCGAGGATTCTGTAAGGTGAATAATGGAGTTATAGTCGTTATAATCTCCCATCGTAATCTTATAAGGTAATTGCTTAACTTCATCGAAATAGGGGATTGAAGGAGCTGCTGTATAAGATTGGTCAGAAAAATTCTTGATTTTTTCACTTTTTACAGGTGTTTCCTGGCTGCAAGAGCTAAATATAAGGACTAATAAAAGGTATTTTGCGACTTTTATCATGTATTAGGAATTGATTATAAATGAAATCATGATTGCTTTTCTATTTTAGAGAAAATATAGAGATTATTTTATACTAGGGTTAATTCATAAATCCTAGAGTCTTCATCCCAAGGATGATAGCCCTTACCAATATATTTAAACCCGAATTTCTCATAATAGCCAATATGGTCAGTAGCAAGATATACAGCGTCAAATCCTCCCTTAATGGAATCCTGTTTTGCCTTTTCAATCAATAAAGAAGCATAATTATTACCTCTGAAATTTTTATCAATAAATACAGCACAAATCCAAGGATATAAATCCATTCTACTAATAAAATCATTGGTAATCAACCCTGCACAGCCTATAATGGTCTCTTTATCCATCAATAAATACCATTGGGGTAGGGGATTCTTAGCATTGACACAATTACCAATACAATCCTCATAAATTTTAGGCAGTATACTTTTCCATGTCTTTTGAAAGTATTGAATGGCAATGTCCACATATTCAGGTTGCTCTCTGACGGAAATTAAATTCATTTGTTGAATGTATTTTAGGTTTAAATGTTAAACTCTTGATGCTTCACCAATGATCATTCATTCTTCGGTATCATCAAATCCCCCATACTCAACGTATAATTCAGCTCTGGATAAGTAAAATCCATACTTCTATTCTCCTGTCCTCTCCATTTATAAAATGCTGTTTTTTGCTCCTCATCAGCCAATTGTAGTAATTTTCCACTAGGAAAGTAAGGCAGATTCTCCTTGAATTGAATAAAAGTCTTGGATTGTCTGAAGGTAATGCCCAACCATCTATTATCTGATTCCAATCCTTGCTGTTTCGGTTTAGGATCTAAGACAATTTTATGTTGAAATTGGGTATTGGTTGCCAATGAAAATAGGATGACCGAATTATTATCCAATGAAAATTCAAATTCCTTACCTGTCATTTTATTTCTCACCTTAAGTTTACGCAAAAGATGATCAGGTATATGATCTGGCTGTTCATAACAGGAAAAAAGAGCAATATAAGACCCTGCTTCCAAATCCAAACATTGATCAGAATGATACTTCATTTTAGCATAATTGTAATCATATATTTCAATCAAGGCATTATTGAAAGATAACTCAGGAAGTGGAGCTGCATTATGATTTTGAGCCGCACTTTTGATTTTGTCAACAATTTTATGGTGAATTGAAGCAAAACAATGTGCTGCTTGCGTATATTTCGTCGTTGTTCGTACTATTGGAATACCTTGTTCACTCCTAGCAACTAGGTGATTTCCTTTTCTGCCCTTAGTGATGTCCTCAAAGTCAACAGAATTGGAGAGTTTAGGGAATAAATTATTATCTAAAGGAAGTATAAATTTGTAAAAGCCTTGGTCATTGATATGCATCTTTATTATTTTATAGAGTGCTTTATTGTTAATCTATACTTATGGATTTTTACTCGTTACTTAATAATTAATATTTTTAACATTAAGAAATTAAGGGAAGAATTAAGTGTATTAAGGTTTGATCCCCTTAATTCTCTTAATGTTCTTCCTTAATTTCTCTAGTTCTAAGATAATTGGGGGAGAGTTTATCATTGGGATGCTATATCTTGTATTCTAGCCCTGAAAGGGCAAAAGCAATAGCGTAGGGCGATGCCCTATGCTAATGCTTATGCCCTTTCAGGGCGAAAGAAGATATA
>JAHDFT010000401.1:3019-5126 GCA_020628015.1 Bacteroidota bacterium | reverse complement strand
TGAATTTTGTTGTTCAAATTATATCAAAACAGTAATTATTTTTCTTCTTCTTTATCAAAGTCCAGCAAAATCTTTAATACATAGACTTTCATTTCCTCCAAAGGATAATCCTCTAAATCTGCCATTACCTGTAAACTAATGCCATCAAGTGTTGCAAAAAAGGCTCTAGCTGCTAAATGCGGTTGCTCACTCCCCAAAGCCGTAAATAAATCCTCATAGACTTTTACCGACTTAGCCACCCTTTCCTTCAATATCCCTTTTACACTTTCCAAAATGCCTGGTTGCAACATTAGTGCCATATAAAATTTCCAGTGTTTCAAGTCATTTTGTAGGAGATCGAAATGAATATTGGTTAAAATCTTTAGGGTTTCCCTTGCATTATCACTTTTTTTTGCCATCTGCATCATCTGCTCCCCCAATTCTACTCCACTCATAATCAAAGCTTCTAGTAATGCTTGTTTGCTTTCAAAATAATTGTACACAGATCCTTTAGCCACCCCCGCTTTTTTAGCAATTTGACTAATAGAAGTATTGTGAAAACCATTTACCGCAAACAGTTCCGTAGCAGCATCTAATATCTGCTCTCCCTTATTTTTAGGGGCTTTGATTGTTGTTATGTCTTGTTTTTCTTTCATAAATTTCAAATATGACTGACCGGCCAGTCACTAAGATAAGGTATTCCATCTAATAAAAGTTCTCTTAGGTTTATTTTTTCTTATAAAAATAAATATCGCATATTTTATATTAAAATTATTGGATCAATGTCTCGTTTATCAAAATATTGGTACATGCCTGCAAATTCGGCTTTGGGGTGGGTAAACTCATTATTGATAATATTTCGAGCGGCCCTACCATGTAGACTATCTGCTCCTAAATCATGTATAATTTGTCGATAAAACCGATAATTAATTAGTCCTCTATACCTCAAATCACATAGTTCCTTACGATTTAAACCAAAAAGTTCAATACAAGCTATTACAAGTGTTTCTACTTCAGCATTTAGTGGAATCATAATGACTTCTCTAGTCAAATCATTATAATTATAGGCAAAATAGTCAGCTGGCTCATCAATATATGGATCTAAAGCAAATGGTCTTTCTTCTTGATGCTTTTGTATAAATGTTTCTAGGGTCATCCCTGCCTTATTATCTAGGGGATCACAGGTAAATTGCCCCACTTTTTTAGCCAAATATTTATCCGTATTATTTTTCCTTAATCTCGGAGCTTTCCAAGCCTTATTTAATGTGGGAAATTCTGCTCGTTTATATTTTTGGTTACATAATTGACAAGCTGCTGCATAATTCAAATAAGCATAAGCGAACCACCAATACTTACTTTTAGGCCTGTAATGTTCAACATCACCATAAGCTACTGTTGAAAAGTAGACCTCACAATAAGCACATTTTTTATAGGATTCCTTTAAAAGGTTTTCTTTAGCTTGCTTCCATCTACTGGATACAAAATCAAAATCATCCCTGTTTCCTTGTCTTATTGCCCTTGCTTGGTGTAATAACTCCAATTCCCATGCGATCCGCTGCGTTCCAGTAAAAGATTCAGGAAACTCCTCATTCCCTAGATTTCGATTTAGGTGTATCATTATTATTTAACTTCTTTATTTCTTCGTTTAATTTATCCATGAGTTGTTTATAATCTATCCCTGATTCATAACTATATAAATTGAGGGGTAAATCACTTAAATTCTCCACATCACTCAATTCCTTCAATGGCATGGCTTCTAAGTTCTCTACTACTAAATCACCTGACTTGATTATAATTTCCTCATTTTTTCTAGGGTCTTTTCTAATTTTATTTTTCGCCTCCTCTACGGCTACTGATTCATCTGTTGATAAGCCAAAGATATCAGACATGATTATTTGATGAATGAGCAATTTTCTGGGGTCATTTTGGTAATGAAATAAATCTAAATCATTCGCTTTGTTTCTAATAATCGTATAAAGCTCTGCATAACTTGCCTGTTGTGCTACAAAAGGAGAATGTGTGGTAATAATAATTTGAGCATTTTTGAATAATTCTCCAATAGATTGTAAAATCACTCTTTGCCACGCAGGATGAAGATGTAAAGCGATCTCATCCAATAATAATACAA
>JAHDFT010000401.1:0-2919 GCA_020628015.1 Bacteroidota bacterium | reverse complement strand
ATAGGCATTTTCTTTAGTAAGTCCTAATTTTATGCTCCATATACTTCAAAAATCAATCGTATGCTGTCAAATTGTCCCACTAGGCACTTTATCGCTGTCATAAATGCTTTTTAAGAGGTCAATTTTGCGGCAAAATGGATACGGCATATAAATTGTAAAAAAGGATATGCTAGTCATAGCCTATTATTCGTTATATAGCGCATAAACAGTGATCTCACTTTATATAATATTCGTCAACACATGAATTTTAACAATTTCACAATAAAATCTCAAGAGGCCTTAGCATCTGCACAAGGGCTGGCCTATAATCTGAATCATCAAGCGATTCGCCCATTACACATTCTCAAATCTCTTTTAGAAGTTGATAAAGATTGGATTCCCTCTATTTTAAAAAAAGCAGGGGTCAATGAAGGACGATTGAGAAAAAAATTAGAGGCATCTTTAGATAAACTCCCTAAAATGCCCTCCCCTAGTCAACAATATTTGACCCCAGAAGCCAATCAGACCGTTTTTAAATCACAGTCGATTGCCAAGGAAAAAGAAGATGAATTTGTGTCTTTAGAACATATATTACTCGCTCTTTCTGATGTAGGTGGAGAAGCAGCGGAGGTTTTGAAAGATGAAGGAGGGAATCGAGAAAATTTAGAAAAATCGGTTGATTTTCTGCGAGGTGATGAAAAGGTGACGGATGCTTCTTCAGAAAATAAATACAATGTCCTTGATAAATATACCGTCAATCTTAATGAGCAAGCTCTAGCAGGTAAATTAGATCCTGTGATTGGTCGAGATGAAGAAATTCGTCGGGTTTTACATATTTTATCTCGTAGAAAAAAGAATAACCCCATCCTTATTGGTGCGCCTGGTGTAGGAAAAACAGCGATTGCCGAAGGAATTGCTCATCGAATCGTCAATTCAGATGTACCTGATAATTTGAGTGATAAAATCATTCATGCTTTAGATATGGGTGCAATGATGGCTGGCTCTAAGTTTAGAGGGGAATTTGAAGATCGTTTGAAGGCGGTGATTAAAGCCATTGATAAATCGGCTGGGCAAATCATTTTGTTTATTGATGAAATTCATACGCTTGTTGGTGCAGGAGCTACGGAAGGCAGTTCTTTAGATGCGGCAAATATCCTCAAGCCTGCTTTGGCAAGAGGTGATTTAAGAGCAATTGGGGCAACGACTTTGAATGAGTATCAAAAATATTTGGAGAAAGACAAAGCCCTAGAAAGACGTTTTCAAAAAATATTGATTGACGAGCCTTCTCCTGCGGATTCTATTTCGATTTTGAGGGGTTTGAAGGAGCGTTATGAGACGCATCATAAGGTCATTATTAAAGATGAGGCCATTATTTCGGCTGTAGAATTATCTGATCGTTATATCACCGAACGTTTCCTACCAGATAAAGCCATTGACCTTATTGATGAAGCAGCCGCCAAGCTCCGCCTAGAAATCAATTCTCGTCCAGAAGAATTAGAAAAAGTGGATCGCAAAATCCGTCAATTGGAGATTGAAAAAGAGGCGATTAAAAGAGAAAATGACCAAGCAAAAATTGACCAAATCAATGAAGAATTGGCAAAATTAGCCCAAAGTACGGCCGATTTTAGAGCCAAATGGCAAAATGAAAAAGATTTGGTGGAAGAAATTCAATTGATGAAAAAAGCCATTGAAACCTATAAAACACAAGCAGATCAGTTTGAACGAGCAGGCGATTATGGTAAGGTGGCTGAGTTACGTTATGGTTTGATTAAAGATTCTGAACAAAAGGTCATTACTTTGGAAGAAAAGTTAAAGGCATTGGGTAGGAATCGAATTATTAAGGAGGAGGTAACAGCAGATGATATTGCGGCAATTGTGGCAAAATGGACTGCTATTCCTGTTCAAAAGATTATAGAGGGAGAGCGTAAAAAATTATTATTCCTAGAGTCTGCTTTGCATTCCAAAGTAGTTGGTCAAAGAGAGGCAATTCGGGTGATTGCGGATGCCATTCGTCGTAGTAGAGCAGGTTTACAAGATCCCAAAAAGCCAATTGGTTCTTTTATTTTTCTAGGAACGACTGGTGTCGGTAAAACAGAGTCGGCTAAGGCATTGGCAGATTACCTCTTTAGCACAGAAGATGCCCTGACTCGAATTGATATGTCGGAATATCAGGAAAGTCATACAGTATCTCGTTTGGTGGGTGCGCCTCCTGGTTATGCAGGTTATGATGAGGGGGGACAATTAACCGAAGCGGTTCGCCAACGTCCTTATTCTGTTATTCTACTAGATGAAATCGAAAAGGCGCATTCGGATGTCTTCAATTTACTGCTTCAAGTCCTTGATGAAGGACGTTTGACCGATAGTAAAGGTCGGGAGGTGAATTTTAAGAATTGCATTATTATTATGACCTCGAATCTTGGCGGAGAAGTAATTCAGGAGAGTTTTGAAGGCTTAAATGATCCAGAGGCGATCCGTCATGCGATTGTAGAAACACAGGATAAATTGATGGAGGTCTTGCAGCAGAATATGCGTCCTGAGTTCCTGAATCGTATTGACGAAATCATTATGTTCCGTCCTTTGCAACGCAGAGAAATTCGCAAAGTAGTAAAATTACAATTGGAAAGATTGAATGAGTTATTGGCCAAACAAGATTTGAGTATTGATGTGACGGATGATGCGGTAAATTGGTTGACGGAATATGGTTACGATCCTCAATATGGCGCACGTCCATTGAAGCGATTGATTCAAAGGGAAATTACAAATGTTTTGTCTAAAAAGATTATTGCTGGTAAATTTACTAAAGATCAGCTAATGTGTGTCGATGCGATGGATGGAAGATTAGTGTTTTATGGCAAGACGATGGAAGAAGAGGTTTAATATTGATCTAAGGTCCTATTCATAAAAAAGCCGTAGAGCCACATTGCAATGTGGCTCTACGGC
>JAHDFT010000005.1 GCA_020628015.1 Bacteroidota bacterium | reverse complement strand
TCCGCTATTTTTTCATAGTAAAAAAGATAAAATAACTAGCTTTAAAAGCGTTAATTTATTTGAGTACATGACATACTAGGAGAAATCGTATGAACTTAAAACTATTTCTCAATATGATTCATAATCCTAAATATGTGTTGATTAGACTTTTGAAAACAGCTTGGCCAAGTTCATTCCTAAAAAGCAGCTCAATAATAGCTGAATTATTTCCGACAAATCCATCCCCCTTTGGAGGGGGCTTGGGGGAGGAAAAGCCTGTTTATGTTGAGTTGTAGGTAAGACTTTCTGCTGTTGAATTAATAAAAATTAGCCGACAAATCAATAATCGATATTTATTTAAATAAGGAAGATTAGAATGGGATTTATCTATATCAAACAGGAAGAATATGCTTGTTGTTTCATAGGTGCGAATAATCTGTAATTCAATAGTGACAAGCGGTTCCTCCCCCAAGCCCCCTCCAAAGGGGGATGTTATGATTCCTTTATTTGTATAGTTTGTCGGTGTACTTGTTTATTAAACTTAATGTAGTGAGTAACACTACTGAAATTAATAGTCGCATGATTAATTTTCAAATGTGTCATGCAGACAATTTATTTTCAGTATATTATACAAGGTTCATCTAACCATATGCCAAAAAACTTCCTCCATCACCATCATTATATCAAAATCCTATTATCAAGCATCTTATGGATCTTGCTAGGTGGAGAAAGTACAGCACAACAGCTATCCAATTGGCGGCAGAAAGTCATTGAGCTAAAGGGCGACACGATTGATATAGACACCCTATCCATAGTACCCCATACCACCCAGCTTACTTTACAAAATAATACCAAGACCATTTGGAAAGATACGAGCCAATATCACCTCGATCATATAGCCGCACAGCTTATTTTACTAGAAAAACCACCTGCCGACTCTGCAATCATCCAATATCGAGTACTACCTTATAAATTAGACCAAACCTATAGCTACAAAGACCCCAAGCAAATCCGCCGATTTAGTGATCGACCTTATGGATTGTATGAATATCAGGTCAAAAAGAACCCCAATCAACTAGGTTTTTTGAATCAACAAGGCTTGAATTATTCAGGAACCTTTAGTAGAGGCTTGGCTTTTGGAACACAGCAAGATTTAGTGGTCAATTCCAATTTCAACCTCCAAATGGCAGGCAAATTGCCCAATAATATTGACATTTTGGCCTCCATTTCCGATAATAATATTCCTTTTCAACCAGAAGGAAACACCCAACAATTACAAGAATTTGACCGCATCTTTATTCAACTCAAAAAAGAGCAACATGTTTTGCTAATGGGCGATTATGAACTCCGATCCCCTAAAAACAATTATTTTACCCGTTATTTTCGCAAATTACAAGGCGCAAAATTCACCACCACACTAGATATTCCCACCCCTTCCCTAGTTAAAAAGAAACAGACCACAGATAGCATTCCAGCAACATCAGGTCAATTGTCCTTATCCGCAGCAGCAGCAATTGCTAAGGGGAATTATAACCGCATGATTTTTAATGGACAAGAAGGCAATCAAGGCCCTTATCGTTTGGTTGGAGCCAATGGGGAATTAATCATTATTCTCCTATCCAATTCTGAACGAGTGTTTATTGATGGAGAACCTTTGAAAAGGGGAGCAGATAATGATTATATTATTGATTACAATACCGCAGAAATCACCTTCACCCCCAATCGACTCATTACCAAAGACATCCGCATTTCTGTTGAATTTGAATATGCCGACCGCAATTATTTACGCTCTATGTATCAAGCCTCCGCAGCCTATCAACAAGGGCGATGGACTTTTACCACCAATCTTTTTTCAGAACAGGATGCGAAAAATCAACCAGTCATTGAAGAAGCATTAACAGAAGGACAATTGAGGGTATTGCAAGAGGTAGGTGATGTCACCGAAGAAGCCATATTACCAAGTGCCAGACCGATCACTTTTAATCCAGATTTGGTCAATTATCGACTGGCTAGAGATACTTTAATTGCTGGTTTCTACTACGATTCAGTCTATGTTTTTACCCCTTATAATACAGGAGAAGTTTATAGTGTGCAATTTAGTGAAGTAGGGGAGGGGAATGGTGATTATATCTTATCTACAACAACGATTAACCAAAGAATTTTTGAGTTGGCACCTAGAGATAGCATTAGTGGAGCTAGGCAGGGAAAATATGCCCCGATTACCAAGCTCATTACCCCCCTCAAACGCCAATTGGCAACCTTTGGAACAAAATACCAAATAGGCGAACAAGGGCAGATTGGGGCAGAATTGGCGGTGAGTAATCGAGATGTCAATACTTTTTCGGAAGTGGGGGATAATGATGACAAAGGATGGGCAGCTTTTTTAAATTGGCAGCAAACGATTCCACTAAAAAAGGCTTGGAAAAGTAAATTATTGGCAAGTGCGAACTATGAATATCGAGCCAAAACGTTTTTACCCATAGAAGTCTATAGAAATATCGAATTTGCTAGGAATTGGAATGTCGAAACCAATCAAAATGTCCAAGAACAGCTCTTTTCGACGAGTCTGAATTGGCAACAGGAGCGATATTTTAGCCTGGCTTATGCTTTTCATACTTTTCTACAGAAAGATTTGTATCAAGGCTATAAACAATTGGTCAATGGACGATTTCGCAAAAATGGTTGGTTTATGGATGCGACTTTTAACCAAGTACGTAGTACCTCTACTAGCCAAAAAAGTCGCTTCAATCGCCCTACTATACAAATGACCAAAAGCTTTAACCAACTCAAAGGCTGGACTTTGGGAGCCAAATGGCAGCAGGAACAAAATGCCTTGCGTCCCTTAAATACCGATAGCCTTGCCGCCAATAGTTTTTATTTTGATGAATGGACGGTTTTCCTACAAAAACCAGATACCAGCCTCAATAAACTCCGTTTTAGCCTCAAAAGACGCTATGATTATGCCGCTAATGGACAGCATTTTGCCCGTACCACCATAGGAGATACTTATGATTTTTCTGGTAGCTGGAATAAAAACCCAGCCAATGTCTGGACTTGGCAACTGGCTTACCGACAATTGGTGATTGAAAATAGCGATTTGATTCAACAACAGGGCAATCGCTCTTTACTAGGCAATTGGAATCATTTAGGAGTCATTAAAAAGGGCTTGATTCGCTCCAATATACAGTATCAAATGGGGTCGGGGCAGGTGCAGAAAAAGGAATATGTCTATCAACAGGTCGCTACAGGGACGGGAAATTATTTGTGGATTGATGATGATGCAGTAGGGGAGGAAGGCTATAATGTGCAGGAATTGGAGGAGTTTGTGCCAGCGAATGTCAATAACCAAGTCCTAGCCGATTATATCCGCATTATTTTACCCACCAATGAATACGAGCAAACCAATCAATCTCGCCTCAATTGGAGCTTTAACCTCAATCCCAAAGCCCTCTGGTTCGATGCCAAAGGCTGGAAAAAATATGCCGCCTATCTCTCCACCAGAACCGTTTTGACGGCCAATCGAGAGGTCAAATCAGATTCCACCCGTTTGACCGACTTTATTCCCTTCGATCAGGGCGATACGACCACCTTAACCAGCAATCTAAGCCACCTCTCGACGATTTTCCTCAATCGCAATAATCCCAAATGGGAAATGAGTTATTATTGGCAACACCTCAACAATCAAAATCTTTTACTAAGCGGCACCGACCAACGCAGCAAGGAAGAAAAAGGCTGGCAATTGCGCTACAACCTCAATAAAAACCTCCTCCTAGAAAACAAACTCGATTGGGGACGCATCCAAAATGTCTCGAAAGCCTTTGCCAATCGAGATTATGACATCCGTTTCCAAGAAATCACCCCCACCTTATCCTATCAATGGAACAATCAATTGCGAATCGCCGCCTCCTACGCCTACCAGCAATTCACCAACACTTTACCCCTCGACCCAAGTATCAACGAAGAAACCGCCACCCATCAACGCTTCAACCTAGAAGCCAAATACGGCAAAGCCCTCAAAAGCTCCGTCGATGCCCGTTTATCCTTTGTCAATATCTCCGTCAGTCCCGATAATTTCAATACCAGCTCCGCCGCCGCCTACACCATGCTCGAAGGACTCCAACCTGGTCTCAATGTCCTCTGGAATATTCTATTCCGAACCCGTCTAGCAGGCAATATTGAATTAAATATCAATTACGATGGCCGAAAAACGGAGGGAAATGAGATTCAGCATACAGGAAGGGTGAGTATGCGAGCGTTTTTTTGATTTGATGGTGAATGAATTAGATTTTCTAAAATGGACTGGCCAAGTTCTGTTTTAAAAAGCAGCTCAATAATAATTAAATTATTCCTGATAAATCCATCCCCTTTCCAAGGTAATGTATGTTTAATGAGGTAGAGTAAGCCATAATAAAGGCTAATCTAGGAAGCATTTAAAGGAGTAATTTATTATTTATCAAGGTTTCATATGGTTTCTTGACGATTAATTGACCATTCTACATAGATTTTCTTTGTAATAAGCATAGAATAGTTTAAATTATTCAAGTATTTTTGTAAAAAAAATGAAGCATTAATAATGAATAAACAATATTGGCTATTGATAGGCTTATTGATAATGGTGCTGATGCTTAGTGGCTGTGCGAATGTGGAAAATATTAATGAGTGCAGGCAAGGCTATCAATACAACTTTTGGTATGGACTTTGGCATGGATTAATTTTTCCTTTTTCATTTATAGGATCTATATTTAGTAAGGATATTGCTGTTTATGCAGTAAATAATAATGGAGTCTGGTATGATTTCGGCTTTTTTATTGGGGTTGGTGGCTTACAATCTGGGATATTGAAGTCCCTTAGAAGTAATAACAAATATACAGCTCCAAATAAACAAGCAGACAATCCAACTGTGATTGAGGTGGATGAAGTCAAACAAGAACCTGTAAAAAATAGTTATCAAAGTAGTGATAGCGGTGGGGGAGAAGCATTACCACCCTCATCGGCATCCAAACCACCACCAAAACAAGATGATGATGACGAGTATATTGATTATACAGACATCGATCCCAGATTAAATTAACGGATAAATGGATAAACATCAATATTAACAAACGTGGGGACAACGCATGGTAGGGACAACGCATGCGTTGTCCTATAATTCATGTATGTCGTTCCATAATTCACGTTATTTTATCCCAATCATAGAAAATAAATACATTTTAACACAATAAAACCCATTGCAAATGAATTTTATTCGCGGTGAAGCCATCAAAGTAAAAGACGGAACAGTTAGCCCTGATGGGCAATCCTTTGAAGGATGGCAAGGAAGAGTATTTAGTGTTTTTCCTGGAGGAGTCGTTATGGAATTAGATTGTCAAACGCTAGAAAATCTTTCTGATCAATACTTAGTGGAAAGTTTTAAGGCAGATGTACAAACACATTTTTTCAATTTTCCGATGCATGTCCTAGAAAAAACACAGCCTAGAGATGCTTATGAGGATGTGGATGAAGCACAAAAACTCATGTATGAGCGAATGCATGAATTGGTAAACTTCGAGTATGATATGTTTGATTATCACTCCATTACCGATTTATGGTCAAGAGGTTTCCAAAGAAGTAAGCAATTTGAAATGCTTAATGGTGTACAACGAAACGCCAGTTTATTTATTATTGAAACCTTTGCTAATACAATGTTACAATACTACGACTTATTGCCTGTTGGCTGGAATGGTGTAGCATTAACAGAGTGTTGCCTAGAGGACATTCCTAGAAAAGTATCTGCCGATCAATCTGTTTTTGAGGCATATGGAGTTGTATTGGAGCAATTTTTCGATTACGTTGGAGAGAAAGGTTGGCGAGATACAGCAGATCTGAAACAAGCTATTGCACCTATCAAGCAACAAATATTCGAGAATGCTGCTGATCACCAAAAATGGGGAACGGCAAAGGAATATACCATGAAAGCGATGGAGGAAGGGGTTAACCCACATGATTTAGACGAGTTTGCACAGTTTGTAGAAGAGGAAAACCAGAAACGAGAAGAAAGAGGGGAGGCAGCTATGTCACAAAAATCAGAGGTTATTGATGTCGAACAGTTGATTACAGTACGGTATGAAGATGGTAGAGTAAGAAAGGGAGTAACCTTCTTAGAAGTGCTACAGGATTTGAATGATGGAAAATGCGAAATTGTGCTGGATGATTTATACGACGATGAATAAAACCATAGGAATAATGAAAATCAAGTTCTTCTGTTAGTGTTAGTAACAGAAGAACTTGATTTTTCACCATCATTTAAAGCGTTAGTAACAAGCAAAAAATAAATTAGGCATGTTTGTTCGGTTAATTTGTGGCTAGACGAGGCAAAAAACGTAGGCGATGCGAGCATCGTCGAGGCTTTTTAACGAAGTATAGCCACAAATTAAACAACAAGATGCTGGTTTATTTTTTAGCTGTTACTTAGTAACCTAATAATCAACAACGATTATTTCATTTTTGACTACATATTTCAAATCTAATACACTAGCATTAATAAAATGCGTATCATGTTCATGATGTGTACCATAAGCCTCGTGTATATGTCCAAACACGTGGATTTTGGGTTGAATGGCAGCCACTCGCTTTTTCAAATCAGCGCAACCAACTGGCTCTCCAGAATAAATTTGATCTAATATACCCATAGGTGGACCATGCGTAATCAATATATCCACATCATTAGGAATCATGTTCCAATACTGGTTAATCGGCGCACCTCGATCTCTATTAAAAGCCCAATTAAAAAAAGTTGGAGAGATGGGAGAACCCCAAATGTGAATGCCTTCAATATGCACGCCCGTATTTTCTAAGTAGATTAAGTTGTCTGGAATCATCGACCGAAATAAATGAGGGTCTTTTTCTGCCAAAAAATCATGATTTCCAACAATAAAAATCTTATATTCGTAATCCAAAGACTGATACCAATCCAAGAACAACTGTACTTCCCCAATTCTTCCTATATTACTAATGTCACCTGCATGAATAATCATATCACCCGCAGGCAAATCTAATTGAGGATGTTTTCCATGTGTATCTGATAAGAAAACAATTTTCATAATAATAGCATATAGTTTTACTTACTTACTTATTTACCTACCCAGTCCCTTACTATACATATTCCCAATGACTCCTAATTATAGCTTACATACAGTACAGCTAATCATTTGGCTGATCTAGCCTCAAAGGTAAAAATAATAGATTAAATATAAAGTCTTTCTAAGTAGTAAGTGTATTGTCCTTATCTTGTCTAAGATAAGGTATAAAGAGAGTATTTGTATGAGAAAATGTATGTGATATTTTTGTAAGACAATATAACTAACTGCTTGGTCAATCTTTATTCATCAGGGAGATAAGTGTTACTGTAGTAGCATAGTAAAAAGCAAATTTTGGCCGTATATTTTAATGAATCTTGACAAGATTTAAAAATACAAAATACAGCCATCATAAATTATTGCATATGATACGCTGTGAAGTGTAAGTTGATAGCAGGCAAGCTGTTATAAAAAATGATTTTTCTGTTATAAATTTGACTAGCGAACAAAATAGAAAATAGTTTACATCTTAATATGATTTATGGAAACTATTATCTTGCTAATTGGCTTAAGAACAAGTGAAAAATAAGTTTACAGTTTTGATTAGGGAAATTTGACCCTAGACGAGGCAAAAAACGTAGGCAATGCAGGGCATTATCGAGGCTTTTTAACGAAGTATAGGAACGAGTGAAAAATAAGTGTACAAATTTTGGTTAGGGAAATTTATCACTAGACGAGGCAAAAAACGTAGGCGATGCAGTGCCGCAGCGAGGCTTTTTAACGAAGTATAGGGGTAAATTTATCAATCAAAATGGTACAATTATTTTTTGACTGTTCCATAGGGGCAAATTTATCAATCAAAATAAAATTTATTTTTTTACTGTTCCTTATAAAGTCCTATTGCCTATTAGTTGTTAACCAATGTGACATTAAGCAGACGTGACTTATTGCATAGCCTAAGTCTTAATAAGTAATAAAACATAAATTTTAATAATAAAATTAAAATATTGCCATATTTTAATATCCGAGATCCAAGATAGGTAGCTGTAGCGGCAATGGTAGAGCCATTGTCGCTTTTTTATTTGTTAATTGTTTGGATGAAGATATAAGTATGATTTAGTAAGGAACAAGTGAAAAATAAGTTTACAATTTTGATTAGGGAAATTTATCCCTAGACGAGGCAAAAAACGTAGGCAATGCCGTGCCTTGGTGAGGCTTTTTAACGAAGTATAGGGTTAAATTTGTCAATCAAAATACAAAGTTATTTTTTTACTGTTCCTAACGAGATCCGAGTTTTAATTGCCGATAAATGGTCGCTTCTTGCATTTCCTTGACCGCTCCCACCTGCATTTTTCCTAGCTTTAAATCTTCGATAGCAATTCGCACTAAGCGCAAAGTTGGACAACCGATTTTGGCGGTCATCTTGCGAACTTGACGATTTTTACCCTCTATTAATTTAAGTTCAAGCCAAGCAGTAGGGATGTTTTTCCTAAAACGGATGGGTGGATGCCGCTCGGGAAGCAGAGGAACATGATTCAATAACTGCACAACTGCCCGTTTGGTTCGATACAATCGCTTATTTACCTTAATAAAAACACCTTTTTCTAAAATATTAAGCTGATTCTTAGTAGGAATATGCTCAACTTGAGACAAATAAGTTCTTTGATGTGCAAAGCTTGGGTTCAATAATTGGTGATTCAATTTTTTATCATTAGTCAAAATTAATAAACCCTCACTATCAAAATCTAGCCTTCCTACAGGGTAAACATCTTTAGGAAACGGGTACAAGTCTGCCAAAGTCCTTTTTCCTGTGCCTTCATCTGTAAATTGACTCAATACCTTAAAAGGTTTATAGAGGACAAAATAACGATAGCTCATACACTAATTCTTTTTCGCAAACATACAAATAATATTCTGGGGATCACCCCCGTTTCACTCAGTCGAATCAGAAAACGGATAACTTCTAAGTAACGAGTGAAAAATAAGTTCCCCGATTTTGATTAGGGAAATTTGACCCTAGACAAGGCAAAAAACGTAGGCAATGCAGTGCCTTGGCGAGGCTTTTTAACGCAGTATAGGGTTAAATTTATCCATCAAAATGCGGAAATTATTTTTTGACTGTTACTAAGAAACAATAATGATCCTTTGTTAATTCTATTTAAAAATAAGCCTTTACTCCATTTTCGCAACTTTAACCTTAACCAATTGTGAAAGAGACATAACGATTGATTTGGAAAAAACGAAGAAAAAATCGTAGTAGAAGGCAGTATTGAAACAGGATAAGCACCAATCGTTATTTTAAATACGAATTATGCTTATTTTGGTACTTTTAATCTGAATGCTTTACAAGATAATTTTATTCGTCATGCAGAAGTGACCGTTTCTGATGGAGAAAGGGAGGTAATGTTGGATGAGATTTGTTGGTCAGAATTGAGTGAAATGGGGGGACAACTCTTGTTAGGAGTAGCAGTAGGAAATGACCTTCCTGAAAATTTACCTGAAAATTTTGAGTATTACCTGTACACCATCTATGACTTTAATAACACATCTATAGGAGAGGCTGGTAAAACTTATTTTTTAAAAATTCGTATAACTGATGAAAAAGAGTTAAGTGCCACAGTTTACATACCTAGAGTCATTAATTTAGATTCTATTTGGGCAGAGCAACATAAAGAAACAACATATAGCGACTTTTGGCGATTATATGTTACTTTGAATGACCCACAAACTTTAGGAAATTATTATCGTTATTATACAAGAGTAGGGGAGAATGTCTTTTTACTTGGACGTTCTTCTGTTTTCGATGACCTAGCAATTAATGGAAAAACCTTCCATTTCCTTTGGATAAAGCCATTTTACGT
Source organism: Bacteroidota bacterium (assembly GCA_020628015.1). Taxonomy (GTDB): domain Bacteria; phylum Bacteroidota; class Bacteroidia; order Chitinophagales; family UBA2359; genus JAHDFT01. The sequence goes on along the minus strand of JAHDFT010000005.1, from coordinate 20,016 downwards.
ACAGATGATATTGACATTGATACTTATGGCTTTTTCTCTAAAGGAGAAACTGTAGAGGTAAAATGAGCAACGATTGACCAAGCCATCTATGATTTCTGGCGAACCATTGAGTTTAGTGCCAATTCTGCTGTACTATTAGGTGGAGGCACCAAAATTCAATCTAATATTATTGGAGGAACAGGAGTTTGGACTGGTTATGGTGTTGATCAAACGATTGGAATCAAAGTCCCAGATTGATTGTATGAGTGATTGAGTAGAAATGACTTCTATTTCTGTTTGATTACTTGATATAATTAGGAGTATCGAAAACAACCAAATTTATGAATTGTACATATATTTGACAAAAGTGTACATTTCATGAATTATCGGAAAAAAAATTTTTAATTTTGTCCTCTTGAAAAATAACAGAATAAAATCATGGAAAAACAAAAAAACGAGAGAGTAAAATGCCTGATTATTGGTTCAGGACCAGCAGGATATACCGCAGCAATTTATGCCGCTAGAGCCAATTTGAAACCAGTAATGGTCACAGGTACAGACGTTGGTGGACAATTGATGTTTACTACAGATGTAGAAAACTATCCAGGTTACCCAAATGGGATTCTTGGACCAGAGATGATGGAAGATTTCAAAAAGCAGGCAGAACGCATGGGAACCGATATTAGAATCGGTATGGTGACTTCGGTTGATTTTTCTGGCGAGGTAAATCGTGCTATTGTAGATGAGTCTTACACCATCGAAGCAGACGCTATTATTATCGCTACAGGGGCAACAGCCAAATGGTTAGGTTTACCATCCGAACAGCGTTTAAACGGCTCTGGAGTATCTGCTTGTGCAGTATGTGACGGCTTTTTCTATAAAGGTATGGAAGTTGCTGTTGTTGGAGGAGGAGATACCGCAGCAGAAGAGGCTTTATACCTAGCTAATTTATGTCCTAAAGTTCATATGTTGATCCGTCGAGATGTGATGCGAGCTTCTAAGGTCATGCAGCAAAGGGTTTTTGATAATCCAAATATCATTGTTCACTGGAATACCGAGACTGATGAAGTGCTAGGAGATAAGGTCGTAAATGGTGTTCGAGTAATGAATAATAAAACACAAGAAAAAACAGAATTACCCATTCAAGGGTTTTTTGTTGCCATTGGGCACAAACCAAATACAGATATATTTGCTGATTTCATAGATCGAGATCATGAAGGATATATCATCACACAACCAGACAGCACCCGAACAAAGGCGGCTGGTGTTTTTGCTTGTGGAGATGCTCAAGATAAGATTTATCGTCAAGCAGTAACCGCAGCAGGAACAGGTTGTATGGCAGCCTTAGACGCTGAACGTTACATCTCTCACAAAGAATTCATGGAAAGCCAAAAGAAGGTGGAAAATGAAGTCGCATAAAGGAACAGTAAAAGGTTAGTGATGGATTAGAAATAAAGTCGGCCAAAATATTCTAATAATTATTTAGGCTAAGATAAGGCGCAAAAATAGCGCATACATGGAATGTACGTAATATTTTTGCAACGCAATATTAGCCTAAATAATAAGGAATATGGCCGAATTTATTTCTGTTCCATCACTTAGTAATCTGTAAGGATTATTTAATGTGATTACTAACCTTTTCCAAAATCTAGTCAAATTATATAGGAGTAGATTTTTGGTAATCTTGATATATATGTTTATCTTTAGATAGGTTAGCGTCCTGATGTGGGTTAGTGATGGATTAGAAATAAAGTCGTTCAAAATATCCTTTCAATTATTTAGTCTAAGACAAGGCGCAAAAATAGCGCATACATGGAATGTACGTAATATTTTTGCAACGTAGTATTAGACTAAATAATAAAGGATATGACAGAATTTATTTCTGTTCCATCACTTACTAAAGTTTATTGAATAAGAAGTAGGTGTCTATTAGCGTCACTTTTAATCACCATTGCCAATTACTATACGAACCAAATGAGTCATATTTCTTCCATTGATCGAACACAATACAAGGAGTATCATGTGCCACATGTACATAAAACTGGTACATATCCTAAGCATCTCAATGATGTTAGCTCCCTCTTTGCAAAAACTCCTTTATTGAGTTTGAGAGAGGAAGAGTTGCAACAGTTAGAGGTGATGGTGCAATTTGCACATGAACCTGTTTTGGTGAAAGGTATTCCAGGATGTGGGAAACAATCTTTTATTAAGAATTATATCCTACAAAATGATAAATATTTTGACCATATTGTATGGCTAGATTATATCAAAAATATACAAGAGAGTTTTTTGCTAGATGATGATTTGACAAAAAACTTGGATATTGTCTTTGCTCATGAAGAAAACGTGCCTATTCGTTTTCATAAAATCCTTAATAAGCTTACCACCTTAAAGGGGAATAACCTTTTGGTGATTAATGATCCATTTGAGAAAATTGTCAAGTCAGATTTAGATGCTATTAAGCAGTTGCATCAAAAATGGAAAATCATCGTTACCTCCAATAATGCGACACTTTATAATGAGTTCATTAATCTAAAGCCCTTAACAAAGGATCGGGCAAAGCAGCTTTTTTATAGTTTTTATACTTCAGATAAAAATGAAAAAGCATTAGATGAAATTATTAAGCAACTGGATTGTCATATTTTAGGGATTAAAATGGTGGCTAAATATGCTAATTATTACAATATTGATTTAGAAGATTTAAGGGTTTTTATCGAAAAAGCTTGTGTCGAAATTGCAGCACTTAAATTAACAGGTGTTTCTCGAAGTTATGCTAGTTTATTTCAGCGTATTTTTGCCATTTTAACCGCTATTTTCCAAGAGATTAAATGGACAGAAGAAGAGCAATATGTCCTCAAGCAATTAACCACCTTACCATCGGTTTACATTACCTTCCAAGATTTATTGGCTTTTTTCAGCTACAGTCCAGGACGCTTAGGAAATCCTAGATATTTACAAACCTTGTTGGGCAATTTGGAACGTAGAGGTTGGATATTTTATAATAAGGTGAATGGTGCTTATAAATTACACCGAATTCCGCAAACAGTTGTTAAATATTTTTGGGAGCCTTCGGTCAATGATTTGAATTTGATGGTAAAAGCGATGGCAGAAAGGATCGCTGAAAAAACGGGAACTTTACAAGCCAATGAAAATTTCCATCTACTCCCTTATGCTTATAATCTGCTAACACACATTGTTAGTAGTTCTAAAGAAGTTGCTCAATTGCAATATCAATTGGCATTGGCTTATCATGATGCAGGAGATATATTTAAAGCTAGGAATTTACTGAGCTTGGCATTGAGTATTTTGGAAAATAAACAAGATCCAGAAGATGATGCGACGGTTGCTTCTTGGAAATGTAATTTGGCACTCATGAATCAGGATTTGAATGATTTTGAGTATGCTAGAGTTCTACTAGAAGAAGCCTTGATTAAGGAAAAGAAAATTCATGGTTATTTTCATCCTTATATTAGTAGCAATTTATCTAATTTGGCGATGGTGTATAAGGATATGAATAATCTGCCTAAAGCGATTTTGCTATTAGAAGAAGCCAAACGCATTGATGATAAAATTTATAGTGAAGAACATCCTATTGCAGCGATTACTTTAAATAATATGGCTGTTGTTTATCAGGAAATGGGGAAATTTAAGGAGGCAATGGCTTGTCAGGAGCAAGCCATGTTAATCAACGCTCGTTGCTATGGGGCAAGTCATATCAAGGTGACTTCAAACATGTTTAACCTTGCAGGAATTCACTATGATTTAAAAGAATATGAGGCAGCTCGTTCCTTGATGGAAAATTCCCTAGCAATGGATATTAGGCGATTTGGAGAGAAACATCCTAGGGTAGCAGATGGTTGGTCTAATTTAGCAATGGTATTGATGCAGTTAAATGAACTCAAACCAGCGACACGTTTAATGGAAGATGCCTACCGATTTGATCGAGATAATTTTGGAATAGAGCATATCCGTACAGGTATCCGTTTATACAATCTTAGTGAAGTTTATTTGAGAAGTCATGATATGGTGAAAGGAAAAAGAGCGATTATCAAGGCTTACCAGATTTTTAAACGACAATATGGAATGGATCATCCATTTACACAGAAAACAGCCGAAAAAATGGGACGGTTTTAATACCTATACCTGTCTTTATTATTAGTGATGGATTAGAAATAAATTAGGCCGAAATAGGCTTTCAATTATTTAGTCTAAGACAAGGCGCAAAAATAGCGCATACATGGAATGTACGTAATATTTTTGTAACGCAGTATTAGACTAAATAATAAAGGATATGGCCTAGTTTATTTCTGTTCCATCACTTGTATACGAATGAATTAAAAAAGCTCGATAGAAATCATTTCTATCGAGCTTTTTTGCTTGTTACTAAGTACTAAATTAAGCACCCAATAATTCTTCTAATTTTCTTTCTAGTGCAATACCTCTAAGGTTTTTCGCAATGATTTTTCCATCTTTATCCAATAAGAATGTTTGTGGAATAGACGAAACACCATATTCTGCAGCGGCTGCAGATCTCCAACCTTGTAAGTCACTCACATGAGCATCCCAAGTAAGATTATCTTGCTTAATTGCTGCCAACCACTTGTCTTTAGTCTTATCTAAAGAAACACTATAAACCTCAAATCCTTTTGATTTATACTTAGCATACGCTTTAACTACATTCGGATTTTCTCTTCTACAAGGACGACACCAAGAAGCCCAGAAATCCACTAATACAACCTTACCTTTTAAAGAAGTCAATGGCAATGATTTACCATCTACATCATTCAAAGTAATATCTGGAGCCTGTGATCCAATTGCTGTTAAAGCAAGTGCCTTCTTGCTATTCACATAACTCGTAAAAGCAGAAGTCAATGGATTATTAGGAATGGTTTTACGCATTCGCTCCGATTGCTTTTGGAATAACTTATAAGCCTGTTCAATTTTCATACTATTCGTAGCGATATAACCTACAAAAGGACTAGTTACAGTATCAGCATACGCTTTGATATAATCAACTCCTTGTCTTTGATTTTGTAAATTATCTACAAAACTTCTTAACTGCATATTTTCAGCATCACCTTTGATTTCGTAGTTATTAGGATCGGTGATGTCAACATTTAATTCTATATCTGACTGATTATCAACGATAAAGTAAATACTACGACGATTACCAGCAGAAACCATTAAATTACACAAAGATCTATGTGGAAGTGTGCCTTTCATTTCAAAGCTACCATCTGCCGCAATAACTGCGGTATCTATGATATTTATTTTTCTTTGCAAATCAATTAACTGTAAAAACATTTGTTGGTTAGCATTGGCATTCAAGATTTTACCATGAACCCGATAACCTGCATCTTTTTTATTATTAACGGTGGCCGATGTTGTACCGCCTTCTTCAGTTCCATTTTGTTGGCAACTCAGCCCCATTACAGCCAAGCAACAAAGTAGGAACAATGACCAGATCGATTTTTTCATTTCTCTATATTTGATTGTTGATTTATTATTACTGTTGTTGTTCAAACATAAGCGTATGTAATTACACCCTTTTATTTTACATCAAAAAAGTGTAAAAAGTTGTTTTTTTTCTTTGCACAAAAGTAAAAAAATGTTAAAAGGAATAAAAATTACTGGTCTGTAAATTGACTAATGGTAATGAAATAGCCGATATAATTGAAGTTTGCTTACTTTATTGGCATTTATTAGGTCAAGCTTTTATTGACTCAATACCTCCATTAACAATTTTCTAGTTGTTTGAGGATCAGCCTTGCCCTTAGCGGCTCTCATTACCTCTCCCATAAATAAACCAATTAGATTCTTCTTTCCCTTTTTGTAGGCTTTTGCCTTATCTGGATACTTTTCAATAGATTGGTGAATGAGGGTGAGCAAGAAATCATCATCTTTTTGTAGAATGAGATTCAATTTTTCTGCCAATTTATTAGGATCGGCTGTTGGATTGGCTACTAGGGCTGGAAATAATTGTTGTGTAGCTGCTAATTGACTAATTTTTTTATCCTCAATAAGTTGAATAATGCCTGCAATCTTTTCTGCTCCTACTGGAAATGTCTCTATAGAACTGCTTTCTTTATTTAGCCAAGATTTAATAATGCCTGTCAACCAATGCACCGCTGCTTTGTAGTTAGAAGTATGTTGAATAAGCGATTCATAATAATCAACCAACTGCTTTTCACTTGTCAACACACCTGCATCATAGGCAGATAAACCCAAATCATTGACATAACGCAACTTTAAAGCCTCTGGAAGTTCAGGCATTTCGGATTGAATGCGTTCAATCATGGCTTTGGTAACGATAACGGGCGGCAAATCTGGTTCTGGAAAATAACGATAATCATGCGCCATTTCCTTAGAACGCAAGGAAAAAGTAATGTCTTTCGCAGGATCATATTTACGAGTTTGCATCACTACCTCACCACCTGATTCAATAAGGTCAATTTGTCGTTTGGCCTCAAATTGAATCGCCTTTTTCAAAAAGCGAAGCGAATTGAGGTTTTTGATTTCTGTACGCTGTCCTAATTCAGTTACGCCCTTTTTTCTTACCGATACATTAGCATCACAACGCAAACTGCCTTCTTCCATATTACCATCGCAAATACCCAAATAGGTCACCAATTTACGCACTTCATTAAAATACTCATAGGCTTCCTCCGCAGAACGAATATCTGGCTCAGAGACGATTTCTACTAGGGGAACACCCGCTCGATTGAGGTCGATTTGGGAGTATTTGGGATCTTGATCATGGATGCTTTTGCCTGCATCTTCTTCCAAGTGAATGTGATGCAAACGAATCCTTTTGGAGGCTTGATTCACCACAATATCCACATATCCACCCATACTAATAGGCGTATTGAATTGGGTGATTTGATAGCCTTTAGGTAAATCAGGATAGAAATAGTTTTTACGGGCAAATTCATTGCGTTTGGTAATCGTTCCATGTGTTGCCAAGCCTATCTTAATGGCATACTCTATCACCTTCCGATTGATCTTGGGTAAGGTGCCAGGGTGGGCTAGGGTAATAAAACTGGTTTGCTCATTGGCCGCTGCACCAAATTGAGTGGAGTCAGGCGCAAAAATTTTACTCTTGGTATTTAATTGGGCATGAATCTCTAAACCAACCACAATTTCATATTGATCGTAAATGCTCATCTTATTTTTTTATGCTTAAGCTAATACTAATAAGGAATGTAGCGACAATTTATGAATTGTCGCTACATCTGTTTTATGATTATAAACCCTCCGCCAACTGCTTGGCTTCGTTAATCGCTTGGTCGATACCTTGTGGATTTTTACCTCCTGCCGAAGCATAAAAAGCCTGACCACCGCCACCACCTTTGATATTACGTGCCAATGTACGAATCATTTTACCAGCATTCAAAGCCTTAGCTTGGGTCAATTCATCGTCGAACATCAAGGTCAGATGGGCTTTGGAATTGATTTCTGCTCCTAGGATTAAAAAGAGGTTAGGCACTTCTTTACGCAAATCATAAGCGATCTTTTTGACCATATCTGCATTAGCTACCTGTAGACGTTTACCAATAAATTGAATGCCATTAATATCAATAGCCTCTCCTTTCAACTTATTTTTAATCACACCAGCCTTTTCCATCTGCATCCGCTCAATTTCCTTTCTGAGCTTAGGATTCTCCTCTGCTAGTTGTTGTACTTGCTCTAGTAGCTTTGTCGGATTTTTGAATAAGGTTTTCATGGCATCTACCATTTGGTAAGTCTTTTCGACATGCTCATAAGCCTTTTCACCAGAAAGCACCTCAATTCGTCGAACACCAGCAGCAATAGAAGTTTCGGTAACGATTTTACATAAACCTAACTCACCAGTAGCATTAACATGGGTACCTCCACAGAGTTCTATAGAGTAATTGCGGTCAAAAATGACTACTCTTACCGTATCTCCATATTTCTCTCCAAACAATGCCTGTGCGCCCATAGCCTTAGCCTCATCAATGGGGATACCACTCAAGACTTCTAGTGGAATATTAGCCCTTACCTTAGCATTCATTTCCGCCTCTATCTTAGCCAATTCTTCTGGACTGACCTTCGCAAAATGCGAGAAATCAAAACGCAGGTAGTTATCATCGACATAAGAACCTTTTTGATGGACATGATCTCCTAGTACATTCCTCAAAGCTGCATGCAATAAATGCGTTGCAGTGTGGTTATTTGCGGTCAATTTACGCTTTTTCGCATTAACTACTGCTTTGACAGGAGCCTCAATATCTTTAGGCAATTTATTGACAAAATGAAGGAATAATTCATTTTCCTTTTTGGTATCTTTTACACTAATCTTTTCCTCTCCAAAAGCCAAATAACCTATATCACCAACTTGCCCGCCACTTTCTGCATAAAAAGGCGTAATGTCTAGGACAATTTGGTAATAGGTTTTCTTTTTCTGCTTCACCTCTCGATACTTGACGACTCGTGCATCTGCTTCTAGGTGATCATAACCCACAAATTGACTATGAGACTCGGTTTGATGAACACTATGCCAATCACCAGAGTCTATTTTACCAGCAGCTCTTGCCCGATCTTGTTGCTCCTTCATTGCTGCTTTAAAACCTTCATGATCAATCTCTAAAGCTGCTTCAGAGGCAATAAGCTGGGTCAAATCTAATGGGAAACCATAAGTATCATATAATTCAAAAGCAGTAGCTCCATCAATAATACTTTTTCCATCTGCTTTGACCTTGTTTTCAATATTTTTGAATCGCTTTAATCCAGCATCCAAAGTACGCAAAAAGCTCTTTTCCTCTTCGATGACCACTCGTTGTACCAATTCACTACTTTCTTTGATGCCAGGAAAAATACCATCAAACTGCTTGACCAATATTGGAATTAATTGATGAACAATAGGTTGCTGATAATTTAAAAAGCTATAAGCATAACGGACTGCTCTTCGCAAAATACGTCGAATAACATAGCCTGCACCATTATTAGAAGGGAGTTGTCCATCTACGATGGTGAAGGTGATGGCTCGAACATGATCGGCAATAACCCGAATAGCAATGTCCTTTTTCTCATCCGTTCTGGTGTAAGGAACGCCTGTGATTTGAGTGATTTTATCAATGATAGGTGCAAAAACATCGGTATCATAACTCGATTTTTTGCCTTGTAAAACCATGCTCAAACGCTCAAATCCCATGCCTGTATCGACATGCTTATCAGGTAGTGGCTCTAAAGATCCATCTGATTTGCGATTGAATTGGATAAATACCAAGTTCCAGATTTCGATTACTTCAGGGTGATCTTGATTGACCAAGCTTTTTCCATCCACTTTGGCTCGTTCTTCATCTGAACGCACATCTACATGAATTTCGGAACAAGGGCCACAAGGACCTGTATCGCCCATTTCCCAGAAATTATCTTTTTTACTTGCTTCGATAATCCGATCTTCAGCAATCCACTTTTTCCAGAAATTACCAGCTTCGCTATCCTTTTCCAAGTTTTCAGGCGCATGACCTTCAAAGATCGTGATATATAGACGATCTTTAGGAATTTGATATACCTCTGTTAATAGCTCCCATGCCCAGGCAATGGCATCCTCCTTGAAATAATCTCCAAATGACCAGTTACCAAGCATTTCAAACATGGTGTGGTGATAGGTGTCTACACCTACTTCCTCTAGGTCATTGTGTTTACCTGATACACGCAAGCACTTTTGCGTATCTACAACTCTAGGATTCTCGGCTGTTTTATTTCCTAAGAAATAATCTTTAAATTGATTCATACCCGCATTGGTGAACATTAAAGTAGGATCATTTTTCACTACAATGGGCGCAGAATCTACAATATCATGTTGTTTTTGATTAAAAAACGCCAAGAAATGTTGCCTAATCTCTTTTGATTTCATGATGTGTGCCTTTTATGAAGGAAGTTTATAACTATGATGATATAGTCAATGATTAAATAGCAAATATCAAATTTGACTGCAAAACAATAATAGAAAAGCTAAATAAACAAATTATTGTTCAATGATTTTGGAAAATATTGATGTCTGCTAAAAGATTTATTTTGTTAATGTTAAAATCTCTGCGATGTATTTGGGTGGATTTTAACCAATACATACGTATTAAGCCTAAATGGTCACTATTGTTGATAAGTTTTTTTAAAAAAAATGTCTTTTTTTTTATTTAATAATCATAATTTAATTTGCCTAGTATTTTTAAAAAAATACTTTGTTTTTCTTTGGTTTATAAATGCTATTGGAAATATATTATAAATATATGCTGAATTATAGCTTTGAAAAAGTGCTGTCATGTCATAAAAGTGTAAGTGAAATAAATATGAAAATTTTGATTTTTTAGTTTGTTTACTAAATTTGCATTGTCATTTTTTATGTAGTGATCATATTTGTCAATGATTATTGCATAAAATAATAGCAAGCAACAATTTTTTACCATTATTATTTTTAATTAATGTAGTAAAGATAAGAGCCAACTCCTATAGACTATTTTTTACCTTAGTAACAAGCAAAATCAGGAAGATATTTCTTTACTGTTACTTATTTTAGGTACTTTAATAATACTATGTTTTAAAATCTCTTATTTTTAACCTACTACTTAATTGATTATTGACAATTATACAGTTTTTTTAAGATAGATAGTTACAACCACCAATTAACAATTAAATGTACCTAAGCCTATTTTCAAATAGGTCATTACTATGTGCCTGACAGATCGGAATTCCTGTTAATATAGGAGTTTTGTGGATGACTATGGCTTGTGATAAACTTTCTGTTTTTTAAGAACTGTAATAGAGTAAGCAAAAAAGGGGGTAAAATTACAGTTTTATACAGTCTATGAAAAAAGCAAAGTATCATTATAATAAACAGAGTCTTCAGTTTGAAAAAGTTGAAGAAACGCTAACTACACGACTCTTACGAATACTTGGATTTATCAGCGTAGCTATTGTTTTCGCATTAATTATCGTTGTATTTGCATTCAAGTATCTCGACTCACCAAAGGAAAAGCAACTCAAACGAGAATTGACACAAATGGTCGATAAATTTGACCAACTCAATCATAAGATGGCTTTCTATGATGGGGTAGTTAGTGGTTTACAAGAACGTGATGAAAATATATATCGAACTATTTTCGAAGCGGATCCAATATCGGAAAATGTACGAGAAGCAGGTTTTGGAGGTAGCGACCGATTCAAATATTTAGAGAATTTATCTAATAGTGAATTATTGGTAGAAACCTCTGGGAAAATGGAACATATTGGTAAGCAATTGTATGTGCAATCCAAGTCTTATGATGAGTTAATTCACTTATTGAAAGATAAAGAGGATATGTTTGCTTCAATGCCTGCGATTCAACCTGTGGCCAATAAGGACTTGAAAAGAATGGCTTCTGGTTTTGGGATGCGAGTACATCCTATTTATAAAACCAGAAAAATGCATACAGGATGTGATTTCTCTGCACCAACGGGTACACATATTCATGCTACAGGTAAAGGAGAAGTTGTGGAGGTAAAGGAATTGAGAAGAGGATATGGGCATTATGTGGTGATTAATCATGGGTATAACTTCAAGACACTTTATGCACACATGGATGAGATTTATGTAAAAGTAGGGGAGAAAGTGGCAAGAGGGCAAGTGATAGGTACAGTAGGAAATACAGGTACTTCGACTGCTCCTCACCTGCATTATGAAGTGATTAAAGTTGGAACAAAAGTAGATCCTATTAATTATTTCTACAATGATTTATCACCAGAAGAATTTGATCAAATGATCGAGATTTCTTCTAGACATAATCAGTCATTCGATTAAGAAATGAGTATAGTATAAAACAAACTAACGAACAAAGTTCCCTTTCTTAAATATTACAAGAAAAAGCAGTAATCACAATTGTGGTTACTGCTTTTTCTTTATAATTTTTAGAGTTTTGACAAAAAAAGAAAGCTCAATACTCTTTTTATTATCCACAGTTTGCTAATGATTGCCTCTTTTAATATTAAGAAATTAAGGAATAACATAGTTTAAAACTACTTAATTATCTGGGCGTAATTGGGATTTGTCTCCCTACATTGAAAAACGAAAAAATATCAACCTTTTACCTGAACTTGACAGGTCGCTCCGATGGAGCTAATAAGTTTACCTCACTTATTTTCTACAAACAGTTTGGCTCCTACGGAGCTATCAATATTAGCTCCGTAGGAGCCAGACTGTCTGTAGAAAAAATAAAAACAATAGATAAAAGCTCCATCGGAACGACCTGTCAAGTTTTAATTAATTCAATATTTATTGTCAAGGATTTACTAGAAGAAATTTAAAAGGGAGGCAAATCCCAATTACGCCTTAATTACCTTAATTCTTTTCTTAATGTTTTATATTTTTTGAATGTAAAATTTGCTGATAAACAGCAATATTTGCTAATTTTAGCTTTATCAAAACTCTAATGTAATTTCCTGTTTTGCAAAAATTATCAAAGAACTATTCAACCTACCAACACTTCAATTTCCCCCACCAACTTTGACCATCCTCATTAGTCAATTCAATAAAATAAATCCCTGGATGTTTTGGTGTATTCAAAGTAGCCATTCCTTGAACAAAACTTGGATTGGAAGTTTGTACAACTTTTCCTTCAATAGTATAGATCGTTGCTTTCATTGAGGAATTGTTTGGAAAGTCTCCGTTTATGGTAAACGTATGGTCTTGAACAGGATTTGGATAAATTTCTAAGCTATGATATGCTGGTGTAGGAGCAATACCTGGAAAAATAACCGTATATATTCCTGAAACTACCTGACAACCATTACTATTTTGTGCTGTAACCGTATAATCTCCACTTTTATCTGCAATATAAGTACCGCTATTGGCTCCCTCAATTAGCTCTCCGTCTATATACCACTGATAATCTGACAAAGCAGCATCTGTTTCAAGTACACCTTCATTTTCTGTAATGGAAATAGCGGATTGATCTTGGATGGTAATGGTTTTGGAAGTTTTTAGGTGTCCATAGTTATACGTAATGGTATGACTACCTATCCCTGCTTCATCAATATCAAAATAAAAGGCACCATCTTCCTCTGATTGACGTATTCCATTTCCTGTAAAAAAACCACTAGCAGGCTCTCCCGTTAATAAAATACCTGTCAAAGCCTCTGGACTATTGGTACAAAGGGTATCTGGTAATTCTGTTGTCAATTTCACTTCTGGATTTGGCGGATAAAAGTCATGAAGGTAATAGGAACGATAAGGTCGTCTATTAATTTGAAAATCAATTAAGATTTCATCTTGCTCATTTTTCTCAATAATATGATTAGTTACCCCTGTACAAATCAATTGATTACCATTTTCGGGATGTTTATAGGCACTACCAATAATTGGTGTAGAAAGTGTTGTAGGCAATACATATTCATCAATTAAAGCAGCATTATTTGTACTTGTTGAAAGAAGTATTTCCAAGATTCGTGTTGCACCTGTCCCAGAACCTCTATTGTCAAAGACTAAATAAGTATCTTCTTCTACTTCTGTAAAAGCATGTTGATAACTAAAGGTCCAATCCCCTGTTTTTTCAATTGTGCCCCCATCTCCAAGACTCCAAATAATATTGTCATTTGTCGGATCAATATTAAGAATAAGGTTTTTGGCTGCTAAAGACATTAAATAGGTACCATCTTTTTTCTGAGAAATACTATTGGCATGTGTCCAATCTTCAGAGCCTGAACCAAAAATAGCTGTCCAATAATTACCAGGATGCGCTTCTTCTTTCGGGTCTAAATAATCAAAAGTACTCCATTGCCAAATAATTTCTCCATCTGGATTGATTTCTGCTAAACCATCTCCAACCACATTAACAGTAGTAGAGTCATACTTTTCAATCATTTGGTTTGTAGCATATACAACAACATAATTACCAGCTTCATTTTTAATCAAATCATGATGGATGGCAAAGGTGGTATCTGTAGTAGAAAATATTCTTTTTTTCTCTCCCTCAAAAGTCCATTCTTCAATATCGTGGCAACTAGAAGTGACAATAGTATTGTTTGCTGTAACATTAAAGCCGCCACAAGAGCTGTGACGGAAATAATCAAAAATGATTTCATACCAAATAGTATGACCATCTTGATCTATCACATAATAGCTTAAATTGGGACCTGCTATAGCATTGCAAAGAAAATAACGTTCCTCTTGTTCGATTGCAGGATTGATATATATACTATCTACTTTAGGGCAAGATAATGGGGGAGTACCTGTTTGGAAAGTTTGAATAGGACTTTTTTGTTCCCCAGAGGTATCAAACATAACCAATTGATAAAAATAGGTGGTCTCTGCCCTCAAACCTACTAAAGTAAATGGATGATAGGTTGCTGGGTCGTGAATATTGGTATAACGATGCAAAGTATCTCCATCCTCAGCAAGTGTATAAAAATGAATATAAGCAGGGGCTGGTTCTGCTAATAATACATCAATTCTATAACGCAAGGCATTATCATCAGCAAGTGCGCCACTTATTTTGGTAATGCTATTTTTGGCAGAGGTATTTAAAATACAGCAAAATAATAATAAGGAGAGAAAAGCAAGTAAAGGTATTAATCTATTCATCGTTTGCTATTTTTTAATTCAGATTAGTAACAAGCAAAAAATAAATTAGGCATGTTTGTTCGTTTAATTTGTAGCTAGACGAGGCAAAAAACGTAGACGATGCGAGCATCGGCGAGGCTTTTTAACGAAGTATAACGGCAAATTAAACAACAAGATGCTGATTTATTTTTTAGCTGTTACTTAGTTAATTTTTGAGTTATCTAATATAATGATGGATTATTTCGTTTATAACTAGTGTTAATGAAACAAAAACAAATAGAGCATCCATCCACAAAACGTATAAAGTCAAAGTAGCTTGTTAAAAAAAGCTAATAAGCCTAACTTGCAATATACTAAGTAATAGTGGAAAAACTCTTGAAAATAGATAAAAATAAGGCTTGGAAATCAGAACGACTTTTACCAACATTGCAATTTGCCCCACCAACTTTGACCTTGTTCATTGCTTAATTCGATAAAATAGATTCCTGAATAAGCTGGTGCATTTAAGACGGCTTTTCCTTGACTAAAATCAAGCTGACTATGTTGGATGATTTTTCCATTGACATTATAAATGGTGATTTGTAGAGGCATATTGGTCAAGCTGAACTTAGCAGCTATAGTGAAGGTCTGGTGATGAACAGGATTGGGGTAAATTTGTAAGGAATGTTGTACTGGGAAAGAGCTAATGCTTTGAAAATCGACCATATATGCCGCAGAAATAACCCTACAACCATTTTCCCTTTCTGCACTAACCGTATAAGCTCCCTCTTGATCTATAAGATAGGTGGAAGTATTGGCTCCTTCGATGGGATTGTCATTAAGATACCATTGGTAATTGCTCAAGTTGGCATCTGTTGTTAATGTTCCTTCATTTTCTATAATTGAAATAGGTAATTGGTCTATTAGGTTAATTGTTTTGGATACTTGTAACCAGCCATAATGATAACTAATCGTAGTAGTTGCCGCATCTATTTCATTTGGATACAGATAGTATTGACCGTCTTCCTCCTGACGAACCCCATTTCCCCTAAAATAACCCCCAACAGGATTGGCTTCTAGTAAAATACCATTGATAGCATCAGGACTATTGGTACAGAGTAGATCAGGTAGGGGAGTGTTGAAGGTAAGCTCTGGTGATGGTGGATAGAAATCATCTAAATAATAGGCTCGATACATGGCATGAGTAAGGATGAAATCAATTAAGATTTCATTTGACTGATTCTGTTCAATAATATGGAAGCTTACGCCTGTACAAATTAGGCGATTGCCATTCTCTGGATGTTTAAAAACACTTCCAACGAAAGGGGAGGATTGGGAGGTGGGTAATAAATATTCATCTATTAAACTTACTCTATTGGCATTCTCTAGCAAAGCCAATTCCAAGATTCTGCTCTGGCCAGCACCAGCTCCTCTATTATCAAAAAGCAAATAAGTCCCATCATCTGTTTCTGTAAAAGAATGTTGGTATTTAAAGGACCAATTGGTAGGCTTATTTACTGTGCCTCCCTCACCAATACTCCAAATAATGTCATTACTTATAGGATCAATATTTAGTACCAAGTCTTTTTCTGCCAGCGACATCAAATAAGTCCCATCTTTTTGTTGATAAATACTATTGGCATGAGTCCAATCTTCAGCATTTTTACCAAAAATAGGCACCCAATAAGTACTCGCTCCCACATTTTCTTGAGGATTTAGGTGGTCAAAAGCCGTCCATTGCCACAATATTTCCCCTTTTTCATCAACTTCAATCAAACCATCTCCTACAACGGTAACAGGACTAGGGTTTCCTTTAATAATCTCTTGACTTTCTGCATATACCCCTACATAATTCCCTGCTTGATTTTGAATCAAATCATGATGAATGACATAGGCCGAATCACTTACCGTAAAAATATTTTTTTTACTCCCATCGAACGTCCATTCTTCAATAGTGTAACAGTTAGAGCTGATGATTCTATTATCTTTGGTGAGATTGAAGCCTCCACAAGCACTATTGTGAAAATAGCCCTCAATGAGTTCATACCAGACAATATGACCTTCTTGGTCTAGGGCATAATAAGCAAGATCATTACCCAATAATGCATTAGCAAAAAAATAACGGTTTTCTTGAGGAAGGTTTTTATCAATATGAACTTCTTTAACTCTAGGGCAATCTTGTGGAATAATGCCTGTTTGAAACAATAAGGTTTCGCTTTTTTGTTGACCTTGTGTATCAAAAGTGATTACTTCATAAAAATAGTCCTTTTTTTCTCTTAAGCCTAGTAAGGTAAAACGATGATTATCAGCAGCATCATGAATATCAGTATAACGATGTAAAGTATCTTCATCTATTAGCGTATAAAAATGAACATATGCCTGTGTTGCTTGTTCTAATTCCACATCAATTTGATAACGTATCGTATTATTAGGAGAAAGTTGTCCTTCTATTTGATTAATAATTTGTCCTTTACTGGAGAAAGATAAAAGAAAACAGAAGAGTAATAGGGAGAATGTAAAGAAATGAATAAATTTGTTCATCGTTTTTATATTTTTCAAGGCTATTTAGCCAAAGTTATTTATTTTTGTACTATTTACAAATAGGTAATAACTAATTAGCAATAGAGCTTGTTTGAATATTATTATCTACAGAATAATTTAATTTATATCACAATAGGACTATTCTAACTCAATAATAGATTTTATATCAAATCTGTTATTGAATTTTGTATTATAACCGATCTATTAACCACGAAATCTAAAAGTTGCCATATGAAAAATAAATCAACTTATATTTGGACAATACTAGGAATTGCTGCACTCATTGCTATTATTGGACGTTTATTTCCACACCCTTATAACTTCACCCCAATTGGTGCCGCAGCTATTTTCGCAGGCTGTTATTTAAAGAATAGAAATCTAGCATTATTGACTCCTATTATAATGATGTTAATAACCGATACTTTGTTGCAAATCAGTTTCTGGATGGGATGGTCAGCATGGCCAGGTTATCATAACCTAATGCCTTTCATTTACTTAGGTTTTGGACTAATGGTACTAGGTGGAATCTTCATCAAAGGAAAGGTCAATTTAGCAAGTGTAACAGGGGCAACTTTAGGCGGTTCATTGATCTTTTTTATATTGTCTAATTTGGGTGTCTGGTTGATGTCTTATCCTATTCATTCCTTGGCTACTTTGATCAAATGCTATTCAGATGCGATTCCATTCTTCCAGCATACTTTAATGGGTAATGTAATTTATGCGACACTATTTTTTGGTGCCTATGAGTGGGTAAAACGCAGCCAACAAGTAGATATTGCCAATTAATTCCCCTCCGTTGTTTTTTCCTGCAAAATCAGCAATGGATAGGCTCCTTGTGCTACCATTTTTTGGGTAATGCTATTGTGAAATAGTTTATGGGAGAAGCTGCGCTTTTTCTTCAACATCGCTAGTAAATCAACTTGGTGATTTTGTACAAATTCCTGAATGGCAGTCATTACTTTTTGGTGTTCAATGACCTTTAATTCAATAGGAACAGTAAATATTTTTTTATATACTTTCATATACCTAAAAGTTGTTTGTTGATCTTGTTCTGTAATATGATTATCAATATGAAGAATTGTAATAGAGGCACTACAACAAGTAGCAAATTGGTTAAGCTCTTCTAAAGAAAGTAAATTGTCATCCATAAAATTGGTGGCATAAGCGATATGTTTGAATGGTTTGTAGTGATCCAAATGATTTTCTGGAATCAATAAGATATTATTATGGATTTTTTCTAGTAATTCTTCTACTGGATTGCCAAAAAGATAATCTCTAAAGGTCTGGCTAGGATGACTGGTCATGACAAACCAATCAAAAGGGGATTCATTTCCCTGTATTTTTAGTGCGGTTACTTGATTGGTTCTTCTTATAACATGTGAAATAGAAATATCACTAGGAATAGTTTTTCTAAAAGTGGCTAAATTTTGATGAATTTGGATTTCCTGCTGATGGACTTTCTGGGCTAGTACTTCCTCTGATAAACGGTGGTCAGGTGTGTCCAATTGATAGATGTATAGCAATATAATACCCACTTGTTTGGAACGGGCAATAGCAATAGCATGTTCCAACAATTTTTGAGATTGTGCCGAGAAATCTGTTGGGAAAATGATTTGCATAATGCTTGATATTTGGTCTTAGATATTATGAAAAATAATAAGGATAAGACAAATATACTATTTTATAATGAAATGGCTAATTCCAATCATAGATGTATAATAAAGCATCCCAAAAACGGATCAATCCACGTTAAAATCGACCTCAAATAACCATTTGGCAGGATTTGCATTACTAAGACGCATCATAGTATTCCGAATAAGCCTAAATAAACCCATTTCTATATGAGCAAATTGTCCTATGCGCCAAGAAGTCTTGGTGACTTTAGCAGTTCGTTTCAGCCGCTTGGATTCATATTTTCGTAAAGCAGTTTCGGTAGGGCCATATTTCTTAAAGGCATTAGCCAAAACAAGCGCATCCTCAATCGCTTGGCAAGCTCCCTGACCCATATTAGGCGTTGTAGCATGTGCTGCATCTCCCAACAAACTAATATTACCTTTGCCCCATTTTTTCATCGGAGGAATATCCAAAATATCATTCCAAATAATATCAATATCTGCTGTTTGCTCAACAATTGAAGGGATCGGATCATGCCAGTCTGACAATAGATCTAGTAATTGTTTTTGATCCAAAGCTGACATGTATAAGTCATTTTGAGGGGCATTTTTGACAAAATACCAATAGATCTGTTTATCCTTCAAAGGAACGATACCAAAACGCTCACCAGTTCCCCAAGATTCAACAGCTTTACGCCAATCCCAATTGATATTTTTTCCATCACATAAACCCCTCCAACAAGTATAACCCGCATATCGCTTCTCTATTGTAGGAAACAATTGCCGTCTAATGTGAGAGTGAATCCCATCTGCTCCAACTAAGAAATCAGTTTGTGTAGAAGTGCCATCCTTAAATTCTAAAAGGATATGATTATCCATTTCTCGAAAAGCTACCCCTTTTTTATTATTTTGGATGATGTCTGTATCTAAGTTTTGGAGTAAGCATTTTTGCAAATCCCCTCTATGAATAGTCAATGTTTTAATGCCTATATCACCAGCATCTACTTTGTCAAAATGACTATTCGCCAAAGCCTTTCCTTGCTTAGTTCTAAGGGTAAATGATTCCAAAGGATGACCATGACTAATGATTTGATCTAAGATGCCTAATTTTTGAAATACTTGTAGCGCATTGAAGGAGAGGGTAATGCCAGCACCTAAAGGTTTATAAGCAGGTGCTGCCTCGAATATTTGACATTGAAATCCCGCTTTTTGTAGAGCTATACCAGCGGTTAAACCACCGATGCCGCCACCAGAAATGCTAATGAGTGTTTTGTCCATTTAGTTTGTGATGATAATGATAAATAAAAGGAAAAATATATTGTTATAAGTAAGCGTTT
This sequence comes from Bacteroidota bacterium, assembly GCA_020628015.1. Lineage (GTDB taxonomy): Bacteria > Bacteroidota > Bacteroidia > Chitinophagales > UBA2359 > JAHDFT01. Next base: position 10 of record JAHDFT010000005.1, on the reverse strand, counting down.
GTTAACTGAC
>JAHDFT010000400.1 GCA_020628015.1 Bacteroidota bacterium | reverse complement strand
ATCACATCACCAAACCCACCGCAGCCAATGCTCCAACAATCAGCAACAAAACAATCACCACAATCAATAGTGTTTTGAGGGATTGGATTTGACCTTGTTGTTGTTCAACCATTTGATTAAGGGCAACAAACTGTTCTTGGACATTTGTTTGTAGGCCTGTATGTGTAGATAACAATTGTTGTTGCGTACTTTTATTAAATTCAATGACATCTGTATCTATCTTTTTATACACATTACCAATCAAGCCATTCATTTGTTGAAGATGATTGTGAATCCCTAGTTTTTCTACTTTCTGGCTGTAATCTTTGACACTTTCTGCTAGGTCTTCAATTTCCTTTTGCCCTTCTAGTTGTGTCTTGAATAATTTTTCTTCGATTTCATTGAAACGGTTGATAAAATTGGCGTTTTCAATTTGCCCAGCGAAATTGCTTACCGATCCTGCAAATTGTTCTAGGCGATTATTTACTGTACTGACCAATTGATTCACATTTCGGTCGATAAATTCCACCGTTTCGATGTGATTTTTTTGTAGTTGACCTGTTAAATTGTCTGTTTTTTCTAGGAATTGCGTATTCAGTAGGTCTGTTTTGACCATCAATTCACTTCGTAAATTTTCGGTTTTATCTTGTACTTTATCGGTTAATAAATCTGTTTTTAGATTCAATTGCTTGGCTAAATCATCTGTCTTCTCCTCCATTTGGATGGATAAAGCCTTTGTTTTGGTATTTAATTCTTGTGCTAAGGCATCTGTTTTCTCTAGGATTTGCTGGTTTAAGGATGTCGTTTTAGCCTGAATATCTTCTACCAATTGGGCATTCGTTTCCTGTAAATTATTGGCTATTTCTGTCGTTTTTGCTTGTAATTGGCTTTGAATATCAGCATGGGTTTTTTCTATCTTTTCTTGGATGGCATCCGAATTGTTTTTGAGATGATCACTAGCCGATTCATTATCGCTTTTCACCTGTTTCATTACCGTCACATGCTCCTCCTTGAGTTGAGCCATCAATTGATTAATGCCCGTTTCTACTTGGGCAGTCACCTTATCATTACTTGTACTCACCTTGTTGGTGAGGTTATTAATTAGGCTTTCAAGGCGATTCATCACGCCTCGATGCTCATTATTGATTTGTGTGGTGAGTTGCTGGAATTGTTGACTAGATTTACTCACCAAATTACTGGTTTGTGTGGTCAGTGTATTGGCTTGACCAATATGATGCTTTTCTAAACGATCCACCATTTCATCTACCTTTTGGTCGATGCCTGTCGCTAGTTTTTCTTGATTTTGCCCAATCGTAGTCAACAGTTGATCTTGGTCCTTTTCGATTTTTTCCTTTAAGCTACTGACATTTTCAATAACGGTATCTGTAATCGCAAATCGTCCTTCATTGAAATTGCGATTCATCTCGTTAATGCCCTGTTGTATGGACTCGGTCGTTTGACGGTTGTTTTCCTTCAATTCTCGAATCATGTGTTTGGTGCGAAGGGCAATTTGATCGGCAGCTTCTTTATTGTCGTGTTGTATTTGGTTAATGAGTTGAGTTGTTTGTGTATTGACCGACTCATTCAGCCCATTAATACTCTCATTCATCCGATTAAGCAAGATTTCATAGTCCTGTCGAAGCTGATGAATGGTTTTTTGGTGATCGCCTTGTATTTGTTGGATAGATTGGCGGTTATCCGTTTGAATATTGGACAAAATGAGCTGATTATCCTTGTGGATCATATCTGTCAGTACATCCATTTTATTATCAGTCGAATCAACCAATTTTGCATGGTTATTGCTTACTTGTGTCATTAAGTTATCAAAATCAGAACGGATAATATTGGTGAAGTTCTGATTGTTTTGCTTGGCACTATTGATGACTTTATTGACGGTATCATTCAAGCCAAAAAATTGATGGGTAAAATTGACTTCGCTGATATTTTGGATAAGGTGATTGGCTTGGGCTTCCAATTCCTTACGTTCTTGCAACATCCCTTTGATCGTCTGGTTGACTGTTTCTTCTAGGCGATCTAGGCGTTCTGGAAAATCAATGACATCCATCCGCTCAATTAGTGTTTTGGTTGAGTCAGATAAATGATGGTATTTTTCTAGTGGCGTTTTGATTTCTTTGAGAAATTGCTCTGTTTCATTAACCGTATTTTGAACGGACTTATCATAAGTATCATAAACCTTTTGGATATGATTGGTATATAATTCCTTAATATCGTCAAAGGCAACGATGGCTTTTTCTGCTGCCTCTTTTGATTTATTGATATGAGCAACGGCTGGTCCTAAGCGTTGTAATTCCTTTTGGAGGCTTTGTAATTCTTGGTGTATGCTGCTTTTCATATAATTATATTGGTGTTGAATTGGCGATAATATTATAAATATGTTTTGATATTGTCTAAGTCTTCATCTAATGGCAATCAAGCATCTGGATAGCCCACTAAAAAGTCATTATTAAAGGCTTTTAACCAATGACTATGCTTTTTTAGTACTAAATTAAGGGCTTCTGGCTCTACAAATTCAAGCACTTGCTGATTGCGCTCTGTAATTTTACTGATTAAATGTTGGTGTTTATTAATGATTTGATCGTCTGATGAACCTTCGTGATTCCGCATGGCGACAAAACCATCTAATAACAATTGCTCTGCGACTTTGCGTTTATGCATATTTCGATAAGATAGCAATAACATCGCATAAGCCTGTAAGATTTTCAATACATAATGATCATTAATTTTGCGTAATCGGATACAAGAATTGACCAAATGTAACCAATTTTCTTTTCTATTGCCTGTTTCCTTGATGTATCTTTCAATTAAGCCATAAGGAAAATACTTTAATTGATTGGTATCATCTGGAATATTCGGCTTGAAATCTTTACAAGCATATTTGGCATAGAAATACAGGTCGGTAAAAGTGGCGATGGTTTCACTACTATTTTCCTTTAATCCCTTTTCACAAACCTTTTCCATCAAATTGATATTCTCATATCGTTGCGGTACAATTTCCTGATAGATAAATTGCAATAGATGAAAGGCAGCATTCTCAATGACATGTTTAAAAGGTAGGGTCTTAACGAATTGTAACTGTTCCCTAGCCTCTTCGGGAGAAATATATCGACAGAGATATTCATGCAATGCATCTATATATACCTGATCTTTTTGCTTGCGTATCGTAATGGTAACGCTTTTGTCAGAAGAACGAATGAGAAAATCCTCAACCAAGCCAATAGATTCTAGTCGTTTGATGGCTTTAAGTGTTTCGGTTTTAGTCCTAATTTGCTGAAAATGCTGGATTAATTTGGAGAATAGATCTTCTGGAATGATAATTTTCGTATTGAAATCCTGCATACAAGCCCTGGTTAGGGTTTCTAGTAATGCATCTGGCTCTACAGCAGCTTTAAAGACCTTTTCAACCACTTTTTCATTAATCTGCTCGTCTACTTCTTCTTGTAATAGATTGGTGATATATGCAATTCGGTCATTTTTGAATTGTATTTTGATTTGCATGGTATCTCCTTCATAAGTATCCTCCAAGCTTGCTAATATTCCTTTTTGTGGTGGTCGTTTGATTTCGGTATTGAGCCATTCATAAATATCTACACCATATGGCGCATTTTCCTCAATTTGCTCCAGCATAAATTGCAATAACTCATTCCCCAAAGTACGATCAAAATTAGCATAAGCCGTATTGATCATCTTATTTGTCAGATCAATAAAGCCATAACTCTGCCCTAGTCCTTGATTGACATACATCCTAGTAATCTGGTTATTGCGAAATAAGGAAATAGAGATTTGTACTCCATAAGCATCCTCTACCAAATCTGCAATATTTTGAAGTGGTTTATCTAAAGGATAGGTAATCTCATGCAACAACTCTTTAATCACTTGCATTTCTGGATAAAGTCCTCGAAAACGCTTCCGCAGATTGTTTTGTAGAATCCGTTTATCTACTGTAGTATTAGTCGTTTGACTGTCTAAAAGAAATCGCCCATGTTGATCAGAATTAACAAAAGATTCCTGATAATTGATAGGGTGATTATTGTAAAGAATGGCACAATCTGCTTGTTGTCGATCCCTTCCTGTCCGTCCTGCCCCTTGGATAAAGCTTTCAATCGAGTTGGGCATATTGAAAAAGATCGCATGTCGAATATCGGGATGGTGAATGCCAACGCCCAGTTCATAAGTACTCACCAAAGTAGAGATTTTCCCTTCAGCAAATAATTCTCTACTATTTTCAGATTCTTGCAAATCTTTGGCACTCAAAGCATCATCCTCATCCGAATTGGCAATATAAGTACCAATGGGTCGAGTATCAAAATAGGAACGTAGCATGGGGGCTAATCCTCTAATGCCTGTAACACCGAATTTCCAGAATTTTTCTGGACAAAAAATGAGTGCCTTTTCTTTAGCAGGTTGTTTATATATTTGTTTTAATAAAGCAATGACCTTATGCTGTTTGGCTTCTCCAATGGGTTGTTTAATCCCTGCTAAAGTATGAATGGTATGATTAACATGCCCACTACCTGTCAAAAATGGCTTAACTGGAATAATCTGATACTGGATATGCGGTTGCTCAAAGGCATGAATATCGACTAAATGATCATCATTGACATCCAGCTCTTCCATAATGTCGATCAAAGTATTGTAGGATGCTGTAGCGGTCAAACCGATGAGGGGTAAAGCTTTTTGATTAGCGGTCAAACAATATTGCTTAAGGTTTTTACCAATATGAAAATAGGACAAACGGAAATCATGTCCCCATTCTGATATACAATGTGCTTCATCGACCACACCATAACTAAAGTAATGTCCCGATTGCTTCATTTGTAGCAAATATTGTCGAAACTGTTGATTTTTTAGTTGCTCTGGGTCAATGAAGGTAAATAACACGGCTTTATCCGCAACTGCATTATAAGCCTTGAGCTTATTATTGGTCGTTTTTAAGTTGCGATTGATGGCAATGGTCGCATCTATACCGTTTTGCTTTAACAAATGTATTTGATCTTGCATTAATGCAGCTAGAGGTTGTATAATAATACAAATACCAGGTTGTAGGAGTGCTGCTAGTTGATAAATAAGGGATTTGCCATAATTTGGCGGCATTAATCCAATGGCATTTTGAAGGCTCAAAATGCTCTGCAACAAACTAATTTG
>JAHDFT010000399.1 GCA_020628015.1 Bacteroidota bacterium | reverse complement strand
TATTAAAGAGTAGAAGTCTAAATAAGGAACGAGTGAAAAATAAATTTACAAATTTTGGTTAGGGAAATTTGACCCTAGACGAGGCAAAAAACGTAGGCAATGCAGGGCATTGGCGAGGCTTTTTAACGAAGTATAGGGTTAAATTTATCAACCAAAATTGAACAGTTATTTTTTTACTGTTCCTAAGAGAATGGAACCTCTATTTCAAGCAATTTACTTATTTTTGCACTCTAAAAATTAAGAAGTCAACTAAACTCTTTTATTCCTTTACCTGTTCATTTATTTCTTCAACGAATGGAAATTTGGGTAAGGATAATTTTTGTTTAGTTGAAGCGTTTATGTATAGGTTCAAAATTGATGTGTATTGTTTTGTTTAGTCAAGCATTATATGTCGTATAAATAAAGAAGTGATGCATCAAAAAATTGGCGTATTGTTAATTAATTTAGGCACACCAGATTCTCCAAAAACTGGGGATGTGCGGAAGTATTTGAATGAGTTTTTAACTGATGGTCGGGTCATTGATATTCCTTGGTTGCCTAGGCAATTGCTAGTGCGAGGGGTGATTTCTCCTTTTAGGGCTAAAGGATCTGCGGAATCTTATCAGGAGATTTGGGAGGAAAAGGGCTCTCCTTTGAAGTTTATTAGTGAAGAATTGATCGAAAAGGTACAGGAGGCTTTAGATAGTATTCCTAGTCAACCAGAGGATGCGGTGGAGTATTTTGTGGAGTTGGCGATGCGTTATCAATCTCCAAGTATCGAGTCGGCTTTGTTGAAATTGCGAGAAAAACGGGTGAGCAAATATATTGTGGTGCCTTTATTTCCGCAGTATGCTTCTGCTTCTACAGGTTCAGCACATCAACGGGTGATGGAAGTCGTGGGAGGTTGGCAGACGATCCCGAATATAGCGTTCATCAATAATTTCTTTGATCACCCTCTATTCATCAAAGCTTTTCTAGAAATAGGGAGTAAATACAATCATGATGAATACGATCATATCCTTTTTAGTTTTCATGGGGTACCACAAAGACATCTCCGAAAGGCGGATAATTGCAATCACTGTTTAAAAACGCCTAATTGTTGTCATCATTTTTCTGATAAAAATCAATTTTGCTATGGTGCTCATTGTGTAGGAACGGCTAAGGCATTGGCGAAAGGGATTGGCTTGTCGGAAGATCGTTATACGATTTGCTATCAGTCTAGGTTAGGAAAAGATCCTTGGATGGAGCCATATACGGTGGAAGTGTTGGAAGAATTGGCGAAGAAAGGGGTGAAGAAGGTCTTGGTCTATTGTCCTGCTTTTGTTGCAGATTGCCTCGAAACGATTTTTGAAATTAGTGTGGAGTATCAGGAAGATTTTGAAAAGTGGGGTGGGGAGCATGTGCAATTGGTAGAGAGCTTGAATACGCATCCGCTTTGGATAGAGACGATTAAGGATTTGGTGTTGAAAAATTAAAGTTGATCAGTTCTATCATTTTCATTAGGAGAAAGAAAGTATTTAACATTAAGAAATTAAGGGAAATACCCCTTAATTCCTTAATGTTGCCTCTTTTTAAAATATATTATATATTGATAAACAAGGGTTGTTACTAGGAATAGCTTTGTCAAAAATATAAACACATTATTTATAATCCCATCCAAGCTTTATACAATTCCTTTTGTGCTTTTTTTGCTTTAGTAAGCTTAGAAATTTGATATTTATGTGTTTGATCCTTGCTGAGTTGGATAGGCACTTCCATGAGTTTACCTTTTCTGGTGATGGTCAAAACAATCTGATCTCCTTCTTTTTTCTGAGCGATAAAAGTCTCAATATCGCTTGTACTTTTAATGCGATAGCCATCTAAGGCAACTAATTCATCATTGACATTTAGCCCACCATTATAGCTACAAGAGCCTTTCTTGATTCTATTAATGATTAAACGACCATTACTATCTTTAGTTATGATCCCCAGACTTAGTTTTTGAGTACTTGCATTGGCATCTGAAATTTTTAGTCCAAGATAGTCGAAGTATTTTTGGTAATCAATTGGTGTAGTGCCATGCACATAATTTTGAAAGAAATCATTCAGGTCAGCTCCTGCGACTTCTTCTGCCATTTTTTGAAATTCTGCTTCAGAAAATCCTCTATCCAATTCTTTAAAATAGACTTTGTAGACCTGATGCATGACATCATCTAGGCTTTTCTTCCCTTTGGTCAATTGTCTAATTTCTAGGTCTAAAAGTGTGGCTACTACTGCACCTTTGGTATAATAAGAAATATTGCTATTATTAAAGTTTTCATCTGCCCGATAATACTTAATCCAAGCATCAAAACTAGCCTCTGTTAGCGACTGTACGTTTTTTCCTGGCTTATTCTCAAAAGTATTGATATTATTGGCCAAGATGGTTAAATACTGATCTTCTGTAATGATCTCTGAACGACGTAGGAGGTAGTCATCATAATAACTGGTAATTCCCTCTGCAATCCACAAAGAAGTGGTGTAGTTTTCATTCTCATAGTCAAAAGGTCCCAATGGTTCAGGGCGAATGCGTTTGATATTCCAAAGGTGGAAATATTCATGACACATTAAGCCACGCCATCTGTTGTATCTTTCTGGAGGGTAATAACTCCATCTAGGATACATCAAACTAGTAGAACTCAAATGCTCCAAACCACCATATTTGCTATTGGTACTAAAGTTAATAATTGTATAATCTTCACAAGGATGCTCGCCAAATACATCTGTACAAACCGTAGCGATTTTCTGGATGTCTTTAACCATAATATCCGTATCAAAATTACCCTCACCGATCAATGCTAAAGAATGAGGAATGCCAGCCGCCTCAAAATCAAGTACCTCAAAATTACCAATGGCAATAGGAGAATCTACCAATAAATCATAGTTCGGAATATTTAATACCCAAGGATTGGCAGCATCAACAGGTTTTAAACTAGTAGAAATTTGCTCCCAGCCTTTGTAGGGCTTTATATGTAAGGTACTGCTCAGGTCTTGCATTTTATCAATATAAAGTAGTAAGCCCGCAGCATTAATATAGCCATAACTCGCATCTAAAAAGCAAGTACGTACACTAAATTCAAAAGCATACACCCGATATTTTACAGAAAATGCTTTCGCATCTTTATTTTCAATGCGCCATGTATTTTTATTGATCTTTTTAGCAGCTAATGTTTCTGTTCCACTAGAAGCCTCAAATCCTTCAATCTGACGTGCGAATTCTCTAACAAGATAAGAACCTGGAGTCCAAACCGCCATTTTCAAATCAATGTTCTCTTGATCCCAGTCACTAATCTTTATTTCTACATCAAAATAATGCGTGTGGGCATCATCCATAGAAACATGATAAGCTAACTTAGGACTAGCAATACTTGTTAAACTCATGAAAGTTATTAATATAAAGGTGATAAGGAATTGGGGATAGTAGATATTTTTTGGTTGCATGATTTATAGGGTATGGATATTTGAGTATAAATGATGGTATCAGTAGTTTTTGTTGGTTATAAACTACTGATACCGATCAATAGATAATGATGTTGAGATAACTAATTGATACAATAATAAATAAATAATTAGTTAGTATTTATATATTGTATATGTATTTGTACTTGGTTTTTGCATAATTCATAAAGTATTTAAAACTTAATGACTCACCTGTAATGTGTTGACACAATTCATCAGCATTAAAAAAGCGACCATATTGATGGATGTTTTTTCTCAGCCAATCTAAGAGGGGCTGCATATTGCCATTTTCAATGTGCTTTTCTAGTGAATCAATATCTTTGACTGCTTGATGGTAAAATTGAGCCGCATAGAAACTTCCCAGTGAATAGGTAGGGAAATAGCCAAAACTACCATGCGACCAGTGGATGTCTTGAAGACAGCCTTGCTTGTCAGAAGGAACATCCAAATTAAGGTATTCTTTATATTTTTCATTCCAGATAGTAGGAATGTCTGCAACTGTTATTTTGCCTTCGATTAAAGCTTTTTCAATCTCAAATCGAATCATGATGTGGAAGTGATAGGTCAATTCATCTGCATTGGTACGGATGAGTGAAGGCTTGACAATATTGACCGATTTATAAAAATCCTCTAAGCTAACCTGCTTCAGTTGTTCAGAGAATAATTGTTGTAATCTAGGGTAATTGACTTGCCAATAAGGAAGAGATCGACCAACATTATTTTCCCACAAACGAGATTGAGACTCATGAATCCCTAAAGATAAATACATGCCTGTAGGTAAGCCATAATCCTCTGATTTCAATCCTTGTTCATAAAGGGCGTGACCACCTTCATGAATACAACTCCAAATCATTTCATAGAGATTATTGGGATTGATACGAGTGGTGACTCTTACATCAGAAGAGCCAAAGCTAGTAGTAAATGGGTGTTCAGAAATATCTTGGCGGCCAGCTTTGAAGTCATAACCCATTTGCTCTAATAATTCCAGACCAAATTTCCATTGACTATCCTTATTAAAAGCCTGATACATCCAACTGTCTTTAACCTGTTCTTGCTCACTAATTTCTTTAACAAAATCAACAAGTTGACTATGTACATCACTAAATAAGACATTTAGTTCACTCGTTTTGGCACCAGGTTCATATTGGTCTAATAAGGCATCATAAGGATGTTCTTCATAACCCAATAATTCACATTCTTCTCGCTTAATGGCGACCATTTTTTCCAAAGAAGGGCGGAAAATCTGAAAATCATTGGCAGAACGAGCTTTCATCCAAGCTTGGTAACACTCAGAAGTGACAGCCGAGAGTTTAACAACAAATTCTTTCGAATACTTTTGCTTTTTCTCATATTCTCTAAGGCTTTCCTTAACATTTATCCTATCCCAATCGCTAAGTGTTTCGCTTTTGCCCAATTTATTTAATAAATCTCCAATTTCGGGTGCTATAGAAAGCGTATGAGCAATACCAGCTAAGGTCGAAATTTGTTGCGCTCTAATTTTCGCTCCCTTTTGTGGTAAATACGTTTCTTGATCCCAATTAAGCACAGCTATGGCGTGATTAACATCAGCCACTTCTTGAATTTTGCTTTTGAAAGTCTTGTAAAGTGTTTGCTCTGTGGTCATACTTTTTATGTTGAGTAACAGTCAAAAAATAATTTCTTCATTTTGATGGATAAATTTAACCCTATACTTCGTTAAAAAAGCCTCGCTAATGC
>JAHDFT010000398.1:2402-5175 GCA_020628015.1 Bacteroidota bacterium | reverse complement strand
TCCACATCTATTCAAATAAATGATGATTAAGATATGATGGCATAAAGATGGGTGATGAAAGTAAGATTTATGACAAATAAGTATATTGAGATTGATATAGTTTGTGAAAGCTTGATTATAAAAAAAGCTTTTTGTGGCTTTAAATAGTTGGCTAGTAATGAATTGTGTTAATTTTAGGTGAATTAGTATTTTGTGTGAGTATATCTATCTATTAAAAAGAAAAATACAAAATTTAATTTCAAATATGCTGCAAGTTATTATTTATTTAGTAGATGTGCAAATTTATTTGTTAAAAGTCTATATGATAGACTATTTCATGTTGATTTTTCTTGCTGTTATGGTGCTTGTTTTATGTGCTAGTTTTATTGCACTTTCTAGATTTTAATTAAGGAAAATTCTAGTAGCTGGATACTGATTAGCAATGAATTGGAAGTGTTTTATTTAGTATATGTGTGTAGGTTTATTTTTACTTCATTGATAAGAGATAAGCAACTATGTTTTAATTTTTCATGATTCCTTGATCGAAATTCCTTTCAAAATAAAGGCTTTTTATGTAACTTGATGCGAAGTAATTAGGAAAAATAATATACCTATCTTTAACAATAAAAATCAATGCCTTGGGTGTTTATCAATTTTATGAATTCAGAACGATTGACCGTACATTAACACAAGAAGAAAGAGAAATTATTGGAAGTTGGTCGAGTCGTAGTTATCCCACGCCTACAAGTGTATCTTTTGAATATCATTATTCTGATTTTCCAAAGGAACCAGAGGAAGTAGTAGCACAATATTTTGATGTCATGCTTTATTTGGCAAATTGGGGAAGTAAGCGTTTACTATTTAAATTTCCAGAAGAAAGTTTAGACTTTAAAAATGTAAAGGCCTATTCATTTGATAATGGGAATGATGATTTCACAAATTCCATTCGTATTTATAAGCGAGCAGCATATATTTTTATTGATGTAGAATACAATGATGATCATGGAGTTAGTTGGACGCAGGGATCAGGCTGGCTTTCAGATATGCACTCTTTACGGAATGACATTATTAATGGAGATTTTAGAATGCTTTATTTAGCTTGGTTATTTTGTGCTTCGATTAATTATAATGAAGAAGATGCAACATTATCGAAACAAATAGAACCACCTGTGCCGCCTAATTTACATCAACTCAATAGTGCTTTACGATCCTTTATTGATTTCTTTGATATAGATCGAGATTGGATTAGTGCAGGTGTGGTTAAAAGTCAAGTATTAGAGCAAGAAACGATAGATATTGATACGGCTATTTTTAAACTAACCGCTGCCGAAAAACATGAATTTCTAGTTCGTCTGGCAAGTGGAGAAAGGCACTTGGGGGTTAAATTATTTGCTTTATTACAGAAAAAAAGCAGGCGCAGAGCAGAACAAACCTACGTATCTACAAGAATGATTGCCGACTTAGCAGAGTTAGCCACTAAAGAACAATCTTTACGAGAGAAAAAGGAAAGAAAAGTAGCAGAAGAAGAACGTTTAGTTAAATTGCTACATACGGAGAAAAATAAGGTGCAGATTTGGCATAATGTAGAGAGCCAAATCTATAAAGGGCAGAAAAAATCCTATGAGACAGCTATTGATAATTTACAAAGCTTGTTTGAATTGGCAAAATATAGAGGTCAAAAAGACACTTTTATACAGGAAATGAAGTTACTTAGAGAGAAATTTAGCCGTAAAAAGGCTTTGATTCGACGTTTAGATGAGGCGCAATTGCCTTGATTAGTGTGAAAATCTTCAATATATGATTCTAGTTACTGGCGGAACGGGTTTAGTAGGTTCTAATCTTTTGCAAAGTTTAGTAGAAAAAGGAGAAAAAGTGAGAGCAATTAAGCGAGAGAAAAGTAATTTGCAATGGACAGCCAATATTAATGACCAAATCGAATGGTTCGATTGTGATTTATTGGATGTGCAGGGTTTGTATGAGGCAATGGAAGGAGTGGATTATGTCTATCATAGTGCTGCAATGGTATCTTTTGCCCCTAAAGATGCAGAACGAATGCGAAAGGTCAATCAGGAGGGAACGGCCAATGTGGTGAATATGGCTTTGGAAAGAGGGATTAAGAAGCTGGTGCATGTGAGTTCGATTGCTGCTTTGGGTAGGGGAATACAGGGTAAGGTGGTGACTGAAAAACGGAAATGGGTCGAGTCCAATAATAATACGGATTATGCCATTAGTAAATACCTTGCCGAACAAGAGGTCTGGCGAGGGCAAGCGGAAGGTTTACAAACGGTAATCGTTAATCCCAGTATGATTCTGGGTAGGGGAGATTGGACCAGAAGTTCAGGGCAGTTGATCACCAATGTCTGGAAAGGACTCCGCTTTTATACTGCTGGAGGAAATGGTTTTGTAGATGTCAAAGATGTGGTCGATATTATGATTCAACTCATGGCATCAGATATACATGGGGAACGCTTTATTGTCAACGGTGCCAATATAAAATACAAAGACTTTTTTGATCAAGTAGCCGAGCATTTAAATAAACCCAAACCCAGTATTAAAGCCAGTCCATTTCTCCTAGGCATTTTGTGGCGGCTGGAGGCTATCCGATCCAAATTTACTGGAAAGACTCCTTTAGCTACTAGAGAAACTGCCAAAACCGCTGTACAAACGAATGTGTATGATAATCGGAAGGTTTGTGGGGTTTTGGGGTATAAATTTCGGGATATAGAGGAGACTATTGGGCGGGTTTGTGGGGAGTTTAAGGAAGATTTATAGTTTACCGCACCAAAAAAACCTC
>JAHDFT010000398.1:0-2302 GCA_020628015.1 Bacteroidota bacterium | reverse complement strand
TATTTTCACCTGTAGACCAAAAATAAGCCAACCAATCTCCACTTACTTCTAATAAGGTACTATCTCCTCGATTGATTCTTGTAAGTCCACTTATAGTTGAGGTAGCTACTTGACTTTCTTGTACTTGAATGGCTTTAGAAGATTGGCAACCCCATTGATCGCTTACCGTTACTGTATATCTTCCCGATTGATAAATCTCGATACTATTACTAGTACTACCATCTAACCAACGATAACTGGAAAAATCACCTGGTGAGAGTATCAAACTTTCTCCCTCACAAAAAGTGGTATCTGCTGGCCAATCAATTTGGGCTTCTCGTAAGTTGACATAAAAAGAATCCACTTGTACACAATTATTCACATCTGTAAAAGCAGCATAATACCAAGCTGATTTTTTAGGATGAATCGTAGGATTAGGGCAATGAATACAACTTAAAGAACCGTCTTCTGGCCACCAAAGGTATTGAGCCGCTTCTTTATCACTTAAATCCATCACAAAACTTTCGCCCTTGCAGATTTGCTGATTGAATCCTAAATCAAAAGGAATGGGTTCGGTAAAATCTAAACTTACATTGACAGCAGTTTGAGCATAACAGCCATTTTGGTTAAAGACAGTCAGGGTATAGGTTTGACTGCGATCTAAACGGACGATAGGATTTGGTATTGTAGGATCAGATAAACCATAAGCAGGGGACCAATGATAACGATAATTGGAAATGCCTCTAATATTAGTCAATTGAAAAATGGCTACATTGCCTGTGCAAATGTTGGTGTCCAATTGTAAAGGAGGAAGGCTGGGTAGAGGTGAGACATAGACCGTAAGTGTATCTGAGGAAATACAATTGCCTTCGTCGATTGCGGTGACAATATAAGTAGTCGTTTGATCTGGATAGGCGAGCGGATTGGCAATATTAGCATTATCTAAGCCTATAGCTGGCTCCCATTGATATTGCTTGGCTCCATCGGCTACCAGTTGTACACTATCGCCTAGACAAATTGTTTTATCCGCTCCTGCATCAATCTTATTGACCGCCTTAGCTGTTTGAGCGATTTGACTTTTATTATTTGTATAATCACATTCTCCAATAACTGTTGCAGGAAAATCACTAAAAGGAAGGTTCTCAATAGCCTGTCCCTCATCATTCCCCACTACATAAATAGCCGTTTCTTGATAAGGAATATCCACAACCTTTTTAACACATTTACCAGCTCCAATAGATCGTTTTAGCCTAAAGGTATGTGTTAGTTTGGCAGCTACTAAACTAGGATCTCCATCATATAAACTAATGGGGGTATTAGAAGGCACCTCTACTGCTCCAATATTACAAATATTCACTTCTACAGATAAACCTACTCCTGTACAAGTGATGCCTACTGCTTCTGTGGTAATGTCTGCAACCCTTTCACCTGCTCCATCAAGACAGTCATTGATGGTAACGACTGCGGTACCACTAACCATACCCGAACAATCTGCATCTTTCATGGATTCTAATTGATAAGTTGTGGTTTGACTAGGTTGTACTTTGATGGTATAAGGAGAGCTTTCAATATCTTTTATTGTTTGATTGTCTCCTTGATCTGTAGTATAGCTAAAAGTATAAGGCGGATTGCCTTCAAAATGAACGGTCAAATTGGCGGAAGAACCAGGTGCAATCGTTTTTTGACCATGTATACTGGCTGTAGGTTGGGTGATTTGAATATAAGTTGTTTTGTTTTTACTTTGTTGTTTTCCCTCTTCATCTGTGATGGTTAATTCAACATTATAAGCCCCACTTTTTGGATATTGTACAACAGGTGTTGCGCTAGTAGAGCTAGAAGGATTTCCACCAGGAAAATTCCACAGCCAGGTGCTGGCTTCTCCTGTGGATTTATCGGTAAAAGTAATGGAAGTATTGGGGCAAGCTGTAGTTTTATCTGCTTCAAAATCAACCAATTGATCTGTTACTAGACAGCGCATGGCTGCACCAGCATCCAAGCGTCCAGCTCCGATTTTTCCTTTATAAGCTCCATTTTTGGACTCAATATCTACTGCGGTACTTTTGATACATTTTTCAATAGCACTAGGGCTAAGACTTGCATCATAAGATAACATTAAAGCTGCCAAACTAGCTACGATAGGACAAGCCATAGAGGTACCTTGCTTGTATCCATAAGCTGCTTTATGCGTACCTAAAGTACTCCAAATCTCTGTTCCCGGAGCCATAATATCTACTGTGCTACCATAATTAGAAAAATAGGCTTTTTTATCTGCTTTATCTACTGCTCCCACGCTAATCACCCCATTATAAGCCGCAGGATACAT
>JAHDFT010000397.1 GCA_020628015.1 Bacteroidota bacterium | reverse complement strand
CACATACAATTTTGACATTCATAAAAAAACCACTATGGAAAAAACATACTCCCCCACGCAAGTAGAGAGCAAATGGTACGACCATTGGGAATCTCAGGGCTTCTTTCATTCCGAACCTAATGAAAAAGAGCCATACACCATCGTCATTCCTCCACCGAATGTCACGGGAGTCTTGCATATGGGACACATGTTGAACAATACCATACAAGATGCCCTGATTCGTAGAGCAAGAATGAAAGGATACAATGCTTGTTGGGTACCTGGTACCGATCACGCATCTATTGCAACAGAGGCAAAAGTGGTGAATTTATTGAAAGAAAAAGGATTAACCAAAGCCGATATTACCCGTGAAGAATTCCTCGAACATGCTTTTGAATGGAAAGATAAGTATGGAGGAATTATTTTGAGCCAGTTGAGAAAACTAGGAGCCTCCTGTGATTGGAAACGTACTCGATTTACTATGGAAGAAAGCCTGTCAAGGGCAGTAATCAAAGTATTTGTAGACCTACACAAAAAAGGGAAGATTTATCGAGCCTATCGTATTAGTCACTGGGACCCAGTAGCTAAAACATCCTTATCTGATCAAGAGGTAATTTACAAGGAAAAAGAATCGAAACTCTATCATGTTCGCTATCAAATCGAAGGAACAGAAGATTATGTAACCATAGCAACAACTCGACCAGAGACGATTCTAGGAGATACAGCCGTTTGCTTCCACCCAGAAGATGAACGCTACCTGAAATATAAAGGCAAAAAAGCCATTGTACCGATGGTAAACCGTCCAGTTCCATTAATCTATGATGAATATGTAGATATGGAATTTGGTACAGGTGCGCTTAAAGTTACGCCTGCACACGATATAAATGACTTTGAGCTAGGAAAAAAGCACGATCTACAAGTCATCGACATTTTGAATGATGATGGTAGCTTAAGTGAAAAAGCGGAGTTTTATATCGGTGAAGATCGTTTCAAAGCTAGAAAACTGATCGTAAAAGATTTAGAGGAAAAGGGACATCTAGTAAAAATAGACTCCATCAACAATAAACTGGGCTATTCAGAAAGAACAAACGCAGTTGTAGAGCCTAAATTGACCAAACAATGGTGGATGGACATGAAGGCAACGGCAAAACCTGCTTTTGATGCGGTAATGGAGGATACCGTTGAATTCTTCCCTAAGCACTACAAAAATCTTTACCGTCACTGGATGGAAAACATTCGGGATTGGTGCGTTTCCCGTCAATTGTGGTGGGGACAACAAATTCCAGCTTTCTATATCAATGGCGATGATGAAAATTATATCGTAGCAGAAACTAAGGAAGAGGCTTTAGCATTGGCGAAGGAAAAAATGGGTGATAATAGCCTTACCTTAGACAATCTAACCCAAGATCCAGATGTTGTCGATACTTGGTTTTCTTCTTGGTTATGGCCGATTTCTGTTTTTGATGGCTTTGAAACTAGAGAAGAATTAGATTATTACTATCCAACAACCGTTTTGGTTACAGGATGGGATATTATCTTCTTATGGGTAGCAAGAATGGTAATGGCTGGTTATGAGTGGGAGGGCAAGCGACCATTCAAAGATGTTTACTTTACAGGAATGGTAAGAGATCCTAAAGGACGAAAGATGTCTAAATCACTAGGAAACTCCCCAGATCCACTACAATTAATTGCTGATTATGGAGCAGATGGTGTTCGCTTAGGCTTATTATCTAGTGCGCCTGCTGGTGGAGACATCCTATTTGATACCAAGCTTTGTGAAATGGGGCGTAATTTCAGCAATAAGATTTGGAATGCTTTGCGTTTGGTAAAGGGATGGGAGGTAAAAGAAGGAGCGAACCCTGATAACCAACCTGCTATCGACTGGTTTGAAAGCAAATTCAATCAAACCAATGCACAGTTAGAGGGTTGGTATAAAGGTTATCACCTTTCAGAGATCGTTAAAATCATTTATAGCCTTATCTGGAATGATTTCTGTTCCAGTTATCTAGAAATGATTAAGCCAGAATACGGGCAAGCTATCGACCAAACAACCTTTGATCGAACCATCAGCTTTTTCGAGGATTTGATGAAATTATTACATCCTTTTATGCCTTTCATTACAGAGGAGGTTTACCACCAGCTCAAAGAGAGAAGTGAAGCAGATTGTATCTGTGTAGCGGATTATCCAGAAATTGGTGCAATTAACGAAAGAGCTTTGAAGAAGGGCGAAACAGTTCGAGAGTTATTAACCAAGCTACGTGATGTAAGAAATAAGAATGGTCTCAAGCAAAGAGAACCATTAAAAGTACATGTAAGAGCTATTGATCCAACATTATTTGATGGATTTGAAAGCATCATTACCAAAAAGGCATTTTTAGAGAGCTTTAGTTTCACACAAGAGGAGGTAGAAAATGCCGTTTCTTTTAGAATTGACAAGGATACTTTCTTTGTTGAAATGGCTGGGATGGTAGATGTTGAAAAGGAAAAAGAACGCCTACAAACAGAATTGAAATACAATCTAGGATTTAAAAATTCTGTAATGAAAAAGCTAGGTAATGAACGATTTGTCAATAATGCACCTGCTGCTGTTGTAGATAAGGAACGCAAGAAATTGGCAGATGCAGAAGATAAAATCCGTTTGATTGAAGAACATTTAGCAAGATTGAACTAATCTATGATGTGATCTTGTTTTAAAACCATATAAAAGCCAACTAGAAATTTACTTTTTAGTTGGCTTTTTTGTTTGAAATATATTTTGTTCTATTACTTGTTATTAAAATCACCAGAAATGAAAAATAACTATCTTGAAAGCGTTAAAAAGCAATTTGCTTACTACAAAATGCTCGGCGAAAAAACCTTTGATCAGTTAGAGGACAAGCAGATTTTTTGGCAAACAGATCCAGAAGCCAATTCCATCGCCATTATTGTCAATCACCTATGGGGAAATATGAAATCTCGCTGGACAGACTTTCTAAGTACTGATGGAGAAAAAACATGGCGAAATCGAGACTTAGAATTCGAGTCAGTCATTAAAACAAGAACAGAGTTAGATGAAAAATGGACAGATGGATGGAATTGTTTATTTGAAGCATTAGAGAGCATTAATGAGGATAATTTTGAAACAGAAAT
This sequence comes from Bacteroidota bacterium, assembly GCA_020628015.1. GTDB lineage: Bacteria > Bacteroidota > Bacteroidia > Chitinophagales > UBA2359 > JAHDFT01. The sequence goes on along the minus strand of JAHDFT010000397.1, from coordinate 2,069 downwards.
TTATATTAGAAATCAAGGACATACTGTAGTAGAAGCCATTAACCGCCAACTGGCACATTATGCCTACCACATTGGTCAAATTGTATTGATCGGAAGAATGTTAAAAGGAAAGGAATGGAAAAGTTTGTCTATTCCCAAAGGTGAATCTAAAGGCTATAACAAGGAAAAATTTGCGAAAGCCAAACACAAAGCCCATTTTACAGATGAATATTTACAAAAAGAAGACTAGATTTTAGGGTTGGATATTGTTATAACAGTAGTCAAGCTATTAAAAATCAATGTTTTTTATTCCAAAAAACGAAACATATTTTAATTATTCCCGTACTATTAAATGTTTTAAACTGTGTTATTAGTTCAAGTGAAACTAGTTTAATCATTCCAAATTTATCATTCACCTTTTGTATATCGGAAAATAAAAACATGATATTATGAAAACGCTGTGTTATATACTTTGTCTTTCTCTAATCACCATTGCATTAAATACCCAAGACGCATTTTCTCAAGATACCAGAATGCAACCAGATGGGATTGTAGCTGAGTTAGATAATAGTTGCGAAATTGAAGTAGGCTTTGATTATGAGGTAGAGAATTTACAAGTAAAATTTTTCAATACCTCCGATGGAAATTACGATCTTATAGAGTGGGAATTTGGGGAAGGAGAACGGAAATCAACAGAACAAGACCCCGAACATCTATATGAATCCGAAGGAGCTTATACTTTTTGCCTAACCGCAACAAACACTAAGGAGGGGTGTTCCGAAAAGTTTTGTGGACAGCTCTATGTGTTTAAATGACGGACATTAAATAAATTAATATAAATTTTGATATTTGAAAGAGCCTTAATACTTTACCAAGCTAAAAATTAGTTGTTTCAAATATCATTTATTATTTTCGATTGTTAAAAGCATTAGTTCATTATAATATAATGAAATTGATGCTTTTTTTGTATTTGTGTATATGTGTAAAATTTGTATTTTATTATTGTTGTTGTATTGTTGTCTGATAACTAATAAGATACTTCCGTAAAGTAGATGCTCAATAAGATTTTTAAAGAATCTTTATCATAATTGGCTTTACTAGATTGATTATTCAACTTTGTGATAATTTGTTGTACTTTATATTCCAGCCATTTCTTTTCACTATCTACAGAAGTAGATTTACCTTTCAAAAGATTATTATAGTAATTTAGAGCAGTATAAATCTCCTTATCGGTCATCAATTGATAACTATGACCAAATTCTCGCATCAGTTTAAGTACATAAATTTCTGGACATTGTGGGAAGTAAGCCAAAACATCAGCTTCTTCAATCGAAATTCGACAAAGTAATTTGAGGTACAACAACAGACGGTCAAGTTGTTTGAATTGCTTCAAAATGGCTTCTAACTTATCTAATTCTGCTTTAATGGTGAGTTTATTCAGCGATTGATTGGTATTCGCAGCAGCTTGTTGATCAATTTCAGGAATGAGGAAAGGATCACCTACAACAACTTTCTTTTTTTGACGATAAATTTCTAAGCAACAATTTTTTATGATTGTATTTAAATAAGTACTGATACTAGCATTGTTATTGTAGTTTTTTTGTATGCGTTCTGCCTTAATCAATAATGCTTCATTAACACTTTGTATTAAATCTTCTTTTTCTGAACTGATGAACAATTTTTTACCAATAAAGTAATTTACCATAAAGTCAATTTTATATTGATATTTATGGAACAGAGCAGGCATGTCTTTTTCCAATAGGAGCAAATCTATCTCCTGATTGGTCATAGCATGATTTCTAATGTCACTTCTTTGGTCTTTCATAAAGGAAAAGATGGACTAAATAATTTAGGAACGAGTGAAAAATAAGTTTGCAGATTTTGGTTAGAGAAATTTGACACTAGATGAGGCTTTTTAATAAAGTATAGTGTTAAATTTATCAATCAAAATAGTAAAGGTATTTTTTACTGTTCCTTAATACAGTTACTTATAATTAGTGATGGATTAGAAATAAATTAGGCCGAAATAGGAACCTTCAATTATTTAGTCTAAGACAAGGCGCAAAAATAGCGCATACATGGAATGTACG
>JAHDFT010000396.1 GCA_020628015.1 Bacteroidota bacterium | reverse complement strand
CTTAGTATACTATTGTTTAAGCATTTTAGAAGAGTAAATCAATTGACCTGATTGGTCGGTGATTTGAAGCATGTATAATCCATTGTTCCAGTCCATTGTGGATACTTGAACTTGGTTTTGGTCGCTTGGTATGGTGGTATCGTAAATGACTTGACCATTAACATTCAATACCTTGACATATAATTCCTTGTCGTATTGACTTGGATCAAAAGTAATTGCAAATTGATCCGTTGCTGGATTAGGACTGACATTAAAGCTGTGTAATTGATCGTGGGTAGCTTTATCTGTCAATGTTGTTTTGCCTTTGGTGTTGTTGCCTTTGCTTGGTAATTTTAATCGCTTGGAACCACCTGCACCGCTTAGGATGTCATCTTCATAGGTTGTACCTGTCAATAATAATAGAATGGCTCTTGCATAAACCCTTACCCCTAAATCACTTTTTGCAATACTTTCTAAATAGGTTTTGTCAGATTTGTTCAATACATATGCTTTGGTACTGGTTAGTCTAGCCAAATTAATGTTTTGAATGTTTCTAAATTCTTTCATTTCAGGGTCGTTGATAGACATGCCTCTTAAAAAGTTAGTCGCATCTGTATACATCCCATTATCCATTAGAATACCGAAGGTGGCTAATTGACCAAAAGGGGTCGAATCCTTGGATACTATACGCAAAGCTCCTTTGATATCATCACGTCCTAGATACTGATCTAATAAACTAGATAATATATAGTCTTTAGCCTGTACTAATGCATAGTATTTCTCTGATCTTGTGTCGCCTGCTGCTTCTAATGCTGCAATTTGACCTTTGACATCATTTAAATCTCCTTCTGTAATGAGTCCTTTCCAAATAGGGTCTGTACAAGATTTATTGGGGCTAGGTATAGGATCATAATTACCTGGTGTTACAGGAACTTGACAAGCAGGATCAGTTTCATGATAATAATTAAAAGAAACTGTAGGGTCAATGGTGTAAATATCTGTATTCAACTGTGGATTGGTAAAACAATTACCCGCAGGAGATGCATAAGTACCTTGATATAATCTTACTTCACCTGGAACACCATTGTATTCAAATAAAGGATAATCATAGTTTGTTTGGAAACGATTACATAATACTTGCAATTCTCGATTAGGACCTAATGGATAAACCCCAATTGCTGCATTAAAATCATTTTGAGCAATATAGTTGTGTTGATTATAAGCTAGTGCGCCTGTTTGTACAGGTAATAGACCAACGACCATTCCAGCAAAAGCATTATCTCGGATGCTGTATTTAGAAGGTCCAATAAGTAGATTGGAGATGAAGCTATCAAAGAATTGGTTATTTACGATTTTTATACCAGCTCCTTGATCTGTAGCATTGGCATTAATATCAACTATATTTGACCAAAAATAATTAGGGTCTAAACCGTCATCTCCTACCTCTAAAAATGCTGCATAGGGATAAGTGGCTGTTGTATAAATACCATAATAGTTGTCATTAAAATCGTTTCCTCCTTTTACAATAGGACTTCCATCTATGGTTAATATACCTGAATCATCCATATTGTAGAAACGACATTGATTGAAGGTAACGCCATCTGTTGCCCAAATGGTGACTCCAAAAGTTTCTCCGAATGCAAAATTGTCTCCATCAAAAGTACAGTTGATAAATTTACTCTGGTTGGTGAAATCTTTATACTTCATAAAGGCAACTGCTCGTCTATTTTTAATGAAGTTAGAATTTTCACAATGTACCAAACCACCCCATTTTTGATCTGTCCAACCATTGTAATAATTAGTAGCGATAGCTGTTCTTGACCATTCTATACGAGAGTTGTTGATGACAAGTACGACTCCTGCTTCATTGGCAGAAGGCATCGAGAATGCATTAGGTTGTGCTAAATTACTGTTTCCTTCTACAATAATGCCTCGCCAATCTTGTGCGTCATCACATTTGGTTAAGGTGCCATTGTCTACTAAAAGTTTGGCTCCTTGTTCTACAACAATTTTTTTGTCTTTTCCAAATTGTAGGGTGGCATCGGTAACCGTTAATTGTGCGCCTGTATGTACAATAATGTCTCCTGAGACTTCTTGATCGGTATTATAGGTGGTATTGGAGTAGATGTGGACATCAGAGCCGCTTCCGCAACAACCAGTTGCACCCGTAGTATGTATGATACTAGGAGACATTAATGCCAACATTCGTGCGTTTTGACCTTCTGTGAAGTTTTGTCTACAAGTATGGAGCGAGTAAGACATGATATTATCAGTCAATGGGCTTATAGTACTGGGAGCTGGGCAATTAACGGTTCCATTCCAAACACAAGAGCTATTGACAATACTTGAACTTAATCTAGCATCTGTAGGGGTATCATCTACAAAGTCCCCTGTAGTCGCATCTCCTCCCACGATGGTATTGCCTAAACAATCTTCACCAATTTCGGTACAGGTACCATGATGGGTATGAAATAAACCTAAACAGTGTCCCATTTCGTGTGGTGATGTGGAAGATAGAACTGTAGGTGTTCCATCACTTCTTTGACCACCCATTAAATATTCATCACCTGGAATATTAGAGGCTACTCCTGTAAAGCTAGTATTGTCCCCTTTGACGTGTATATCTACACCGTCTAGGTGTCTATTATTTTCAAAAAAGTTACAACGATCACCTGAAGCGTGCAAGAAATCATCATTGACCCAACGGGTTTCGCATTCATTATAAAAGAAAGAAATCGCTGTTGTGCTAAAATAGTCATTGAGATTGGTCATGATTTGGTCTAGCCTATCCTGTGTTTGTCCTCCATTACCTGCATTATCTCTATAAACATGGAAATACACCTTAACTAGTGCCTCTTCATCATCAATATTAGGAGGAATGGGATAATCTTGTAAAGCAGCAGTACTATTTGGAATACCGCCACAATCTTCTTGTCCATAAGCTATAAAGGAAAGGAGACATACGAATGTCAATAAGATAAACTTTTTCATTTGTCTTAAAATTTGAGATTAACAAAATTAAATTTTAACAGACAAATAATCCTAAATAAGTCCTATCTTAGCAGTCTCGTTTGATGACGAGTTAGAGGGTCTGCATTTTCCATTTTGCCGAATGGAAGATAGTAGACTCTTTTTAGTTTATTGTCTATTGATCAATTAGTGTACGATGTACTGTGGTAGAGTGATTGGTATAGTAGGGAACTAAATATCACTCAGAAGAAAATTACAAATAAGGACTAGGGCGTTGATGATATTGAAAAAAGTGTTTTGGGTGAATAATGAGTAGTCACTAGTGAACTTGGTATCGAATCATGATTTATATTGCATTAATCAACAGTTTAAAATAAGTTGTTTTGGTATATACAAATATAGACTAGAGCTAGTTGGATTGAAAATACCTTTTTGAATATAAGTTTTTATATTTTCTTGTTATGTGACAGACATTTTGTAGCGTTTGAATGTAATAGTATGACTTTCGCTGATTATTAAGTGAGAAAAGAAAATCGCTCATTTAGTGATGGAACAGAAATAAATTAGACCATATTCTTGATGATTTAGCCTAATACTGCGTTGCAAAAATATTACGTACATTCCATGTATGCGCTATTTTTGCGCCTTGTCTTAGACTAAATAACTAGCAGAATATTTTGGCCTAATTTATTTCTAATCCATCACTTAATAGTTTGAAAAGTTCTTTTTACAGAAAATATCAGCGAAAGTCAAGAAGCCTCATTTATTTCATCCTAATTAACTTGCCTTGGTGCTGTGTATCATTTATGGTTAAAGTATAATATAGAATGCCTTCTGGAAGGTGAGCTATATCTACAGTAAGTCTTTGCTGTCCTTTCTCTTGTTGTCTTTGTTCCTCCAATACATTTCTACCTAGTGCATCAAAAATACTTAATGTAACCGCTCCTTTTTCCAATAGCTCATAATGCATGAAACAATGATCTTGTACTGGATTGGGTAAGACTATTGGTGCTGGAATGGCGGTAAACCTATTAGTTCTAGTTTTGCCATAAACATCACAGTCATCTGGTGTATTGCCAAGAAATACAAAAAGATCAACTTCTGGATTGCTGCCAAGACTTAAAAGAAATTCTTTTAAATTATCACAGTTTTGTGCAGGATTGCTTGTATTAACATTTAAGCTTGAAAGTTCATTACAAACATCCTCTGTAGCATAAATCATTTTTTCCCCCATTAAAGAATTAAATTCAGGGCAAGGATAGTTATTACCAAAGCCATTATCATTCATTATATCCTTAAAACTGATTAATGGACATTCCATAGTATCATCTGGGCAGTGGTCTTCAATAACTTGAAGATAAACAGGTTTGACTGTTGCTATAGCTGTTAGGCTGGTCGCTAATTGACAAAATACAGCCGAAGGGAGACCATTTTCACAGATTGTATTAATGCACACTTCGATTTTATCTTTATCTTGTAAAGGATTGTTAAGCGTTATGGACATCAGGTGGCGAGGGCTGTAATAGTTACCGATTTGTCGTCCATTTATTTTAAGATTAACATTGTATCCTTGTGCATTATAGATTCTTTCCCACTCTAAATTAAGTTGATAATGACTTTGAGGTAGAATAAGAATATAATCTGGAGGCGTACATTTAGGGAAAAAACCAACAGCAGCTTTTTCATTAGTGTTTTGAATGGGTGCTTTCTGTGCAAAAGTAGTATAGGTGAATAAAAAGGATAAACATAAAGCAAAAAAAACGGCAAATTTTTCAGATAAAGAGTTTCTTGTTTTCATCTTAAATAGTAATTTATAGGTTGGTAAATAGGTTTATGAGTGAATAATTTGTTTTTTTAGTGTTCCATTACGTAATATGAGTAGTAAAATGCTTGATGTATAGGATTTTGAAAATCATGGCTGACATAAAAGAGAGTTATAATCTTTATGTCGATTGAGATTTGTAAAATGGCCTATATATTAGTTCGTGAGTAAAAAACACATGAGTTATAATTTTGTGATTAAAGAAATTTAAATTTTTGAATAATCAAATGTATATTTATATTTGACTATAACCAATTACCTTTTTGGTCAAAAGTCTCAAAAGTGATTTTTTAGCTATGCAGAAGCGAAAAAGTATTGTAGATCAAACAACCATAAAAAATAATAAGGCACTCTATTATTCATATAGCAAGCATAAACCTATTTTTAATGAGTGTATGACATATTGGGGGATTTTTGATGCAATTCGGTAG
>JAHDFT010000395.1 GCA_020628015.1 Bacteroidota bacterium | reverse complement strand
TAGAATCCTTACAAAATAGACACTTTATTTTTTCTTCATTACTTGCCTCTTGATTATGGTTAATGTACTTTTGCAGAATATTTCAAAGTATTAAAAAAACTCCATTACTTAGTAAAAAATATCAAATATGTCTACTCGTAGAATTGCAATCAATGGTTTTGGAAGAATTGGTAGATTGACCCTTCGTGCTTTATTAGCCAAGCAAAATGCCAATATTGATGTTGTTGCCATTAATGATCTTACAGATAATGCAACATTAGCGCATCTTTTTCGGTATGACACAGCACACCGTAATTTTGAAGGTACTGTAAGTGCAGATGAAAACTCTATTACTTTCAATGGCGAATCTGTTCATGCCTATGCAGAAAGAGACCCTGCTAAATTGCCTTGGAAAGACTTGGGAATAGACCTTGTATTAGAATGTACAGGACGTTTTCGCCATAAGGATGATGCTGCAAAACATTTAGAAGCAGGAGCCAAAAAAGTATTGATTTCTGCACCAGGAAAAGGTGGTGTCAAGACCATTGTATTAGGTATTAATGATGCTGACTTATCTGCTGATGATACTATTGTTTCTAATGCTTCTTGTACCACCAATTGCCTAGCTCCAATGGTCAAAATATTGGATGAGCATTTTGGTTTGGAGAATGGTATTTTTACAACAATTCATGCTTATACTGCTGATCAACGCATCCAAGATGCGCCTCATAAGGATTTGAGACGGGCAAGAGCTGCGACACAAAATATTATCCCAACAACAACTGGAGCAGCAAGTGCGGTAATGAAGGTTATCCCTAGTATGGAGGGTAAATTGACTGGTATTGCTGCTAGAGTTCCTGTGATTACTGGTTCACTCACAGACCTCAACTGTCGATTAAATAAAACGGCTTCTGTTGAAGACATTAATGCAGCATTTAAAGCTGCTTCAGAAGGTGCTTTTAATGGGATTTTGGCTTATAATACGGAGCCTATTGTCTCTTCTGATATTATTAGCAATCCACATTCTTGTATTTTCGATGCGCCAATGACTATTGTAGTTAATGACTTGGTAAAAATCGTTGGTTGGTATGATAATGAGGCTGGCTATGCCAATCGTTTAGCCGATTTAGCGGTTAGAATGGCTGGTTAATTAATGTCTCTTACTACTCTACTCCACCAATTAATTCCTTTTATGCATATTAACTTCAATCATCGTAAAGCCCTTATTAGGGTTGACTTCAATGTACCACTTTCTGATGCCTTAGAAGTACAAGATAATACACGTATTCTAGGAGCCTTACCCACCATTCGCAAAGTACTTGCTGATGGTGGTAGTGCGGTATTGATGTCTCATTTAGGTCGCCCTAAAGGAGTCATTTCTAAAAAATACTCTCTACAAAATGTAGTAACGGCTGTTTCAGAGGCTTTGGGGCAGGAGGTGTCCTTTGTCTCTGATTGTATTGGGGAGGAGGTGAAAGCAAAAGTAGCTGGTCTACAAGCAGGTGAGGTACTGTTACTAGAGAATTTGCGTTTTCACAAAGCAGAAAAAAAGGGAGATCCTGAATTTGCGAAAGCATTGGCTGACTTGGGTTGTGATGTCTATATTAATGATGCTTTTGGAACGGCTCACCGTGCTCATGCGTCTACACATACTATCGCTCAATTCTTTAGCCCAGAAAACAGAAGTGCTGGATTACTCCTTCAAAAAGAGTTAACCAACGCTCACAAAGTCTTAAATGAAGCAGAACGCCCTTTTACAGCCATTCTAGGTGGTGCAAAAGTATCCGATAAAATACTATTGATTGAGAATTTGCTTGATAAGGTAGATTATATTTTAATTGGAGGAGCTATGGCTTATACTTTTCAATTGGCTAAAGGAGGTCAAATAGGAAAATCTTTAGTGGAGTTAGATAAAGTAGATTTGGCTAAATCTTTACTAGAAAAAAGTGCAGCAAAAAAAGTAGAAATCCTTTTACCTGATGACTCTGTTATTGCTGATGCTTTTGATAATGCTGCCAATCGCCAGACAGTATCTAGTCTCGCTATACCAGATGCTTGGATGGGTTTGGATATTGGTCCATCAAGTCAATTGCGTTTTGCGGAAGTAATTGCTCAGTCCAAGACTATTTTGTGGAATGGTCCAATGGGTGTTTTTGAAATGTCTAATTTCAAACATGGAACCGAAGCAGTTGCTCAGGCAGTTGCCAAGGCGACTCAGGAAAATGGAGCTTATTCCTTGATTGGTGGTGGTGATTCTGTTGCTGCAATCAAAGGATTGGGTTTGGCAGATGCGGTGAGTTATGTCTCAACAGGTGGTGGTGCCATGCTAGAACTACTAGAAGGCAAGGCACTACCAGGTGTTGTTGCCTTAGAGCATTGATATGACACCTACACTATTCTTCTTCTATCACTAAGAAATAGGTCAAAGTGATTGACTATAGGATATTCACTTTGCCATTTCCAAACAAAAAAATAAAGATCATGAAATATCGTCCAATAGACGCTCAATTATTTATCGAAAACCGCAAGCGGTTTGTAGCCAAAATGAAACCAAATTCTATCGCCATCATTAATGCCAATGATGAAATGCCTAGGAGTGCAGATGGCGTTTTCACTTTCCGCCAAAATCCAGATTTATTCTATTTGACAGGTGTGGATCAAGAAAAAACCATCTTGGTTTTATTCCCAGATTGCCCCAATCCAAAATTCCGAGAAATCTTATTTGTTAGAAAAACCAATAAATTACTAGAGATTTGGGAGGGGCACAAATTGACACAAAAAGAAGCAACAGCGGTTTCAGGTATAGCAATGGTCAGATGGACGGAGGAATCAGAAGTGATCTTAAAATCTCTTGTCAATACTGCTGATAATATCTACCTCAACCTTAATGAGCATGGACGTAAATCTTCTTTGAGCTTCCCAGATAAAGATGTTCGTTTTGTCCAACACATGAAGGAAGCTTATCCATTACATCATTTCCTTAGAGCAGCACCTATTTTTCATGAATTGCGTGCCATCAAATCTGAGTTTGAATTGGAATTAATGCGAGAAGCGATTCGCATTACGGATAAGGCTTTTCGTAGGGTAATGAATTTTATCCGTCCAGGTGTGTATGAGTATGAAGTTGAAGCAGAAATTATTCACGAATATTTGATCAATCGGGCGAATGGGCCTGCCTATTCCTCTATTGTAGCAACAGGAAAAAATGCTTGTTGTTTGCATTATGTGGATAATAATTGTCAATTGCAGGAAGGAGAAATGATTTTGATGGATTTTGGAGCAGAATATGCCAATTATGCAGCAGATTTGAGTCGTACCCTTCCTGTTAGTGGGCAATTTACAGATCGACAAAAGGATGTGTATAATGCTGTATTACGAGTATTCAAGCAAGCTAGGGCAATGTTAGTACCAGGCACTTACCTAGAAGAGTATCACAAAGCTGTTGGTAAAGTCATGGAGGGAGAATTGATTGGTTTGGGCTTATTGGATGCAGATGAGGTGAAAAAGCAAGATCCTAAAAAACCATTGTATAAAAAATATTTTATGCATGGTACGTCTCACTATTTGGGTATTGATGTACATGATGTAGGTTCTAAATATAGAGCGATGGAGGCTGGAATGGTCTTTACTTGTGAACCAGGGATTTATATTCCTGAAGAAAGTTTAGGTATCCGTATAGAAAACGATATTCTTGTTACTGAAACAACACCTATTGATTTAATGGATGAAATTGGCACACCAGTCGAGGTGGAGGCTATTGAGGAGTTTATGAATGTTGGTGTTTAGTGATAGTTAGTCATTAATAGACTTGTTTCTTATTAGTAATGGATTAGTAATAATTGCGCTACTTATTGCATTCAATTTATTGCTAATTCATTATTTATCAATTATTTCTTAGTAAAGAACGCATACGTATGAAAGCTCAAATACCCAATTTCATCACACTCATCAACCTATTTCTAGGCTGCACAGCTATTGTTTGTGCTTTTAATGGTAAACTAGAATGGGTACCATTACTTGTATTTTTGGCTGGAATTGCTGACTTCTTAGATGGTTTTGCAGCACGTATTTTAAATGTTTCCTCTCCTGTGGGCTTACAATTGGACTCCTTAGCAGATATGGTGACTTTTGGTGTCGTGCCAGGTGTAGCGATGTTTCAATTATTAGCGATTGCTTATGATCCAACCATCAATTTAGCGAATCCGACACCAGATTCTGCACCTAATATTTACTTCTTATTACCCGCCTTTTTGATTACTCTTTTTTCTGCTTATCGGCTTGCCAAATTTAATGTAGATGAGCGTCAGACGGAAGGCTTCATTGGTATGCCTACTCCTGCGGCTACTGCTTTTATACTGGGTATGGTAGCAATGCTTTACAATGACCGTTTTGGCAGATGGGATGAACTCGTTTTGAATGAATATTTTCTTTATGCAGTTACCGTTTTTATTTCTTTCATTCTTGTAGCAGAGTTTCCCATGTTTTCGCTAAAATTCAAAACCGCTAGATTGACTAAAGACACATTTTTAAAATACCTAATCATTGCTATCGGCATTACCCTACTTACTTTTGGCGGTTTGGCAGCAGGAACACTAATTATCAGTTTGTATATGCTATTGTCTCTAATTAATAATGTCTTTTTGAAAACCCAATAATCCTAAGTAATAGCTAAAAAATAACACTACTATACAGTAGAGTCGTATTATAATATATTCCAATACGGCTCTACTCAAACGGTTTAAGTAGTCCGTTCTGTTAATTTTTGTAATAACCATGCTTTTTCTGCCAACAAATTCATCTCTTGAATTTCTATTTTTAAAGCTTCTATTTCCTTTTTGTCCTTATGGTGGAAGCGGTTAATGGTATTCACCATATTGATAAAATTTCTATTGAGTGTAATATATCTTTCACTAATATGCTTTTTATTTTTACTAATAAATTTTCTAAAACTATTGATCAAACCTTCTAGTAAGTCTTGTAAATCCAATTCATAATATACCTTTAAACGAATTCTTCGCTCATCCAATTTCGTATAAATATTATTGTATTTTAGTACATTTAAATAATCTAAGCAGGATTCAAATGCGCCTTGTTCAAAGAGCAATAAAGCCTTACACAAACTGACCATATCCTCCTTCTCCACATAATCTGGAACAATTTTATCCTCATTTTCTTTTATAAACTGGGCTGTCCAATCTAAGGCTTTTAATTTCAAACCAACGGT
>JAHDFT010000394.1 GCA_020628015.1 Bacteroidota bacterium | reverse complement strand
GTCTATCGACAAATTAACCGAACAAATATGCCGAATTTATTTTTTGCTTGTTACTTAATTGTAAGATTTTATAACCCAATAAGACTAAGTAATAGTAAAGGATAGTAGAAAACAATTTACTAGCCCTACTCCTCATTCCTAAATTGTATTTATTTTGAAATTTAGAACATTCTTATCCTTATTCATTATCCTATTTTTCGTTATTTCTGATCAACTATTGAAATTGTGGGTCAAATGTACTATGGTATTAGGAGAAAACATCAAAATTTACGATTGGTTCCACATTCACTTTATCGAAAATAAAGGCATGGCTTTTGGATGGGAATTTGGTGGGGAATATGGAAAACTCGCTCTTAGTTTATTTAGAATATTTGCGGTGATTTTGTTGGCTTTTTACCTCCATCAACTCATCAAACGGAAAGAGAGTTCTACAGGAGTAATTGTCAGTATTTCCTTAATTATGGCAGGAGCTATTGGTAATATTATCGACAGTACTTTTTATGGCATCTTATTTTCAGATAGTTTTAGACAGGTAGCCACTTTTCTGCCCGAATCAGGAGGGTATGCGCCTTTGATGCATGGACGAGTTGTAGATATGTTCTATTTTCCTTTATACGAAGGCTTTTTGCCTCAATGGATGCCCTTCTTTGGAGGCAAGTATTTTCATTTTTTCCGTCCTATTTTTAATATTGCGGATACTGCGATTTCCTTGGGAGTTTTCACCATCATTCTATTCTACCGCAGTTTTTTTGAAGAAATGGTCATTGAAGAAGAACGCCAAGACGTTACTGCTTCCCCTTCAGCATAGGCACAAAAACAAATTGATCTCCCTCTTCGATGTGCAGCTCATTACCTCTTTTGGTAATGCGTAGCATCTGTTGTTGATTATTGCGATTGTCAACAGGAATCACCATAACACCACCATCCTTCAACTGTTCTGTTAGTGCATCAGGAATAAAAGGAGCCGCAGCGGTGACAATTATTTTATCAAATGGTGCATACAAAGGAGAGCCTTTATAACCATCTCCATACAAACAATTAATATTGACAAAGCCCATATCTTGTAATAGCCCTCTCGCTCTTGCAAATAATCTATAGTGTCTTTCTATCGTTATTACTTCCTCTGCGATATAAGCCAATATCGCTGCCTGATAGCCTGATCCTGTCCCAATCTCCAATATCCTATCTGTCGGCTGAATATTTAGCATACTACTTTGGTAAGCTACTGTAAATGGTTGAGAAATCGTCTGTTCTTCCCCTATTGGAAAAGCCTTATTGACATATGCATGTTCCAAAAATGCTTTTTCAAAAAAGAAATGACGTGGAATTTCCATCATAGCCTCCAGTACATTAGGATCATTAATGCCCTTATCTATTAGTTCTCCAATTAATCTATTCCTTAATCCTTTATGTTTGTAATTATCTTGCAAATGTTGTTGTTTTGATACCTCATAATGGTTAATAATAGCTATGTAGCTATAATAAGAATTTCATTTTCACCTATTATTTACCTTTTACGTATTACAAATGATTTCTACCCACTTCCAACAATATAACACCTTATATTTTAAGCTTTCCAGCTAAAGAATAGCATTTTTGAAAGCAGAAATAAACAATTTGTGGTATAGCTAGTTCCAAAATAGATGGTATATTTGTTGTCCAGTTATAACTGACTAATATGCTGTTACTTAATAACACACTACCTTCATCATTAATTTTTAATCATTGAGATTGAACGCTTTTATAAAAAATTACTTAGCAGGTAGTCGTGTACTACTTGCCATTGTATTAATGATTGTCATTGGCGGAGCGTATTATACGACAAAGTTAACGGTATTTTATGACTTACAGGCCTTTTTTCCACAAAATGACCCCGACCTTGATTTTTACCAAGCCCATTTAGAACGATTTGAGGAAGATGACAACTTCATTTACCTTGCCATCAGATCAGAAAAGACTATTTTTGACTCCACCTTTCTACATCGTTTTGATCGGCTGACTAATGACCTCTCCAAACTACCCAATTTAGTCAATACCTCTTCATTAAGCAATTTAAAAGAGCCTGTTTTTACCCCTTTGGGTGGAGCCTTACAAATTCCAGTCATCCACACCCGACAAACAGATAAATATGTAAGCGATAGCATAAAGATTTTCAAGGATATACGCCTTATCAACCGATATATTTCTGCTGATGCTAAGACAGTAACGATATTGATGAAACATGAAAGTGAAATGCTGGAAGCCGATTTGCAAGTCTTGGTTCAAAAAGTAGAAGAGACGACACAAGCACATGGTTGGAAAGATTATAAAATCGTAGGCCGTGCCAAATCCATCACCTCCATCGTCTCTGCTATTGGACAAGAATTTGCCTTCTATATTATGATCTCGGCTTGTCTAGCCATGATTGTCATGATCTTCTTTCTACGTCGTTTTTGGGGAGTCGTCATTACCATTGGCTTGATCCTCATGTGTCTCCTTGTTTTCCTAGGCTTTTTGGGCTTAACAGGCAAACCTTTAGATGTCATGAGTCCCTTATTTCCCACCTTAATACTAGTAGTGGGCATGTCTGACATCATCCACCTACTCTCCAAATATGTAGATGAACTGAATAAAGGACGTGATCGGGAAACCGCCTTGGTCATCACAGCAAAAGAAATCGGATTAGCTACCTTACTCACCTCTGTCACTACCTCCATTGGCTTCCTTTCACTCTGTACCTCAAATTTGAATGCCATTATTAGCTTTGGGGCATATGCAGCAGTAGGCGTACTCTTGACCTATATATTGGTCATGGCTTTTATTATTGCCGTCATCACCCGTATTCCTCCTGACCGCTTAATGAATCGACAAAAGCATAGTGAGCTTTGGAATAATTTGATGGAAAAATGCTATGATCTAACCCTAGCATTTCCTAAAACCATTTTAGGGATTTCTTTACTCATTTTTCTAGGCAGTCTTTGGGGTATTAGTCAAATTTCTACGAATGTCTATCTGCTAGGAGATGTTCCCAAAACGAGCCGTTTAAGAGAAGATTTCACCTTTTTTGAAAAAGAACTTTCTGGCGTTCGAGTTTTTGAAATGGCCGTTATGGCTAAAGGAGATTACCGCATTAATGATTGGGTAATTTTGCAAGAATTAGAAAAACTAGAAGTCTATTTAGCGACAATACCAGAGATTGGTTATCCTTTATCCCCATTAACATTATATAAAACGCTACATAAAGCTCATAATGGGAATTTACAAGACTATTTTAAACTACCTGAAAAGGCAAGTGCCATCAAAAAATATGACCGAAAAATTAAACAAGCGAATGCCAAAGAATTGGATTTGTTGATATCAGAAGATGGGAAATATGCCCGTATGAATGCCAATATGCAGGATTTAGGTTCGGATCAAATTCATCAACTAAATCGCTCTGTTGAAAAATGGATTGCTAATAATATTGATCACGATAAAGTAGAATTCCGTTTAACAGGTACTGGTCTAATGGTCGATAAAAATCATGAACAATTGCGTCAAAATTTGCTCTATGGACTAGGTTTAGCCTTCTTATGTGTGAGTATCATTATGATGTTGCTGTTTAAGGATGTCAAAATGGCTTTTATCGCCCTGATTCCCAATATTTTTCCCTTGTTGATCGCAGGGGGGATTATGGGTTGGGTAGGCATTTCCCTCAAAGCATCTACTTCTATTATTTTCACCATCGCTTTTGGCATAGCCGTAGATGATACCATTCATTTTCTAGGCAAATTCAACCTTCAAAGGCGTAAAGGCATGAAATTGGAACAGGCCATCAAAACGACCTTTTTAGAGACTGGAAAAGCCATTTTTCTAACGACGGTTATTCTATTCGCTGGCTTCTTTATTCTAGTTAGCTCTGCTTTTAATGCGACCTATTATCTTGGTTTGCTTGTTAGCCTTACCCTAGTCAATGCCTTGGTTGCAGATTTGTTTTTATTACCTGTTGTTTTGCGGATGTGTATTAAGGATTAAATATCAAAGCAAACGTCTTCTTTTCATTTCTTTGGTCAATAACCCCAATTCTCGGCTCAATTGACCCGTTACAGAAGTATTTTCCCTAGCTCTTCTGATCAAATAAGGAATGACATCTTTTACGCCACCATAAACCACATACTTAGCCGCATTATATCCATGATCTGCTAAGTTAAAGGATAAATGATCACTCATGCCATACAACTGAGCAAAATAGATATGTGGGTGATTCTTTGGAATTTGCTTTTCTTGCATTAATTCGACCAATAAAGCATTGCTTTCCTGATTGTGAGAAGCATTACAAAATACAATTTGGTCCAAATGTTCCATACAAAATCTTAGCCCAGCATTAAAATCTGCATCTGTATGTGCTTTGTCTACCTGAATAGGAGAAGGATAGCCTTGCTCTGCTGCTCGTTCCCTTTCTTTTTCCATATAGGCACCTCGCACCAATTTCACCGCCAAAATAAAGCCCTCTTCCTTCGCTCTTTCATAGCACTTTTTTAAATATTCTAAGCGATCATGCCGATAGAGTTGGATGGTGTGGTAAATAATCGCATCCTCTTTATTATATTGGCTCATCATTTCCATCACCAAATCATCAATCGCATCCTGTATCCAACTTTCTTCCGCATCAAAGTAAATCGAGACACTCGAACCATGTGCTGTTTCACTCAATTGACGCACCCTTTGCCTAGCACGCTCCCAAGCAGCTTTTTCCGCTTCACTCAATGCCTCCTTTCGATTAATTTTTTCTAGGAGATCAAATTTGGCTAGAGCAGTAATTTTACTACTAATCGCAGGAATCGCTTTTTTCTCATCTGCCAATTGAATATCTTCCATCAATTGCCGACAAGTTTTATCAAAATCTTTTTCCCTTTGTTTGGCTTCTACTCCATAATCCAAAATGGTTTGAATGCCAAAAGCATACAATTGATCGACCGCTTTCTGGGATTTCTCTACAGATTCTCCCCCACAAAATTGCTGATAAATTGTTTTTCGCACAATCCCTTTAATCGGTAAATGCAGTTTCAATGCCCAAGTAGCTACATGCGTTCCTAAATTCACCAATTTAGATTGATTCATTAATCGAAATAACCAATAGGCTCTACGCAGTTGTCCATTAGACTTTGGAGCGAAAGCTGTTTCGGTATCTTCAAAGTTAATCGGTGTGTATTTAACTGTATTTGTTGACATAATAAGATGGCTTATTTTTCAGGAATAG
>JAHDFT010000393.1 GCA_020628015.1 Bacteroidota bacterium | reverse complement strand
ATAGATAATTGGTGATGCTAGAGTTAACAATAGAATAACAAATGTAGGAAAAAAAAGTGAGGCAAATATGATAACTGAATTGGGATCAAGTTTTATTTTTTAGCTTTCAGAGAAAAAAGCAGGAACAAATATAACTTCAAACCAACAAATGACTATCTTTGTAATACTATCTATTTTCTTTTAACAAACAAGTGAAAAATAAGTTTGCAAATTTTGGTTAGGGAAATTTGACCCTAGATGAGGCAAAAAACGTAGGCAATGCCGTGCCTTGGCGAGGCTTTTTAACGAAATATAGGGTCAAATTTATCAATCAAAATGCAGAAATTATTTTTTTACTGTTACTTAGCAAACAAAATTATTCGATACAATAATCTTCATTAAACTGTTCTACAATGGCTAAAAAGCGAGTAGAAAGCCGAACAAGATATTTTATAAGGACACAAAGTAGTAAAAGAGGATGGAATATAAAACACTTGTCCAAAGGTGGTGATTTTCTTGAAGAACAAGAAATAAGCAATCATTTTCCAGAAATTGGCTTAGGGTTAAATAAACCCGATTTTCTTATTTGTTGATCTGGCGAGCCTTCAATCGTTGTGGAAGCTAAAAATGATCTAAAAAAAATCGATCAAGCTGTTCAACAAGCAATTGGCTATGCAGAAACAATCAATAAAAGCTCCAAATATACTATTAAAATCGTTGTAGGTGTAGCAGGAGAAGAAGATAATGGTTATCTTATCTCTATAAAATATCTAAAAAATAATGCTTGGATTGCGCTACAATCCAAAGGCTATTCACTCACATCTATTCCATCCAAAAAAGAAGTAGAATTAGCATTAGAGGCAGATGATGCTACGACCTCTGTTACTATTCCAAGTAGTTCTGAATTTATAGATGCAGCTTTAGAATTATCTAATATATTGAGATTTGCGAAAATAGAAGCCCCTCTTAGACCTAAAGTTATAGGAGCTATTGTATTAGCCATGTATCAAGGAAAAATTGACACAACACAGGATTAAATCAAGATTAGAAAGACTAAACATCCAAAGTCCACAAGAACAAATTCCAGATACTGGTCAATCTATTAAAGAAAGGATTAGCCAATTTAAAACAACACTTTTCCAATTGAGTAAATTCAGACCAAATACAAGGCAAGCATAAAAAAAGCCCCTACAGATATAAACATCCATAAAGGCTTAAATTGATTTTGTCTCAAAAAAGAATCGTTTCAAACAATACAAATACTAAAACAACCAACGTAAACCAATCTGTGCCTGCCAGCGAGAAGACAAACTAGGATCAATTGTGAAGGTATTGCTTAAAGAAGTATCGAAGGAATAGATCGGTGAACCATCTGCATTGAAGCCTTGAATACCGATTGGCTGAGAATTGGTTGGTATCCGTCTTAACCCCCAATTAGAATTCACCAAATTCAATGCATTCAATAAATCCAAGCTCAATTGGAAAGCACTACCACCTACCTTGAAATCTTGTAATATACGTAAATCTAAATTCGTATACCAAGGAGAAAGAATAGCGTATTTTTCTGCATATTCCCCTCTACGACTGCTCAAATATTCATCCTGTTGAATAAAACTTTCTAAAGCTGCTGCCTGTCCGTCACTAGCAAAAGTCATTTGATCCACTTCTGCGGTAGTAGGGACATAAATTAAGTCATTCAAACCAGAACCATCACTATTTAAGTCACCAGAATAGGTATAACTAAAACGCCCACCTTGAGCCGCTTCAAAGAAAGCTGCTACCGTCGTTGCAAACTTACCTCCGCCATACTTGAAAGTTCTGTAACCATTCGCCACAATACGATGGCGATTACCATAAATAGAATGCGCTAAAACAGCTTCATTGACATTGCCAAAAGCAGGATTACGATCATAAGCATCAGATGAAATTTCTGCTTCGATGGAACTTACATCTTTTGTATCGTTAAAATTATAAGAAATTCCTGTAAAAAAATCTCTACTCCATTGTTTTTTTAATTCTAAAGTTAAATTAAAAGAATTACCCAAGTTAGAATTGGTAAACACATAAGCATTATTGGCAAAGCTATTTTTATCAGCCTCCGTATAAATTGGACGATTATCCACACCAGCTAAAGTTCCAGAAGGAGCCTTCAATCCATAATTACGAACCAGTTGTGAATAAATATCTTTGGTATAAATCACATCTGTCGTAAAAATCAAATCATTGGCAAATTTCTGATCAAAACCAATATTGGTCTTCCAGGCTTGTGGGAATCTGAAATTAGGATCGGTCATATTGTAGAAGAAGAAATTAGGGTTCGCTACCTGATTGCCTACCCATACAAAAGGAAAACGTCCTGTAAATAAACCCGTTCCACCACGTAATTGACTCGCTTTATCCCCCGTCAAATCATAATTGAAACCAATTCTAGGAGAGAATAAAGGTCTTTGCTTAGGCAATACTGTATGATCAAAAAAGACCTCATTTCCATCTACATCAAAGTATTCAATATCAGGAAAATAACAACATTGACGGTCTATATTCTCCTGAATCTTCTCTGGCGTATCAAAATAAAGCGGTACATCTACCCGTACACCTGCTGTAAGGGTGAATTGATTGTTTACCTCCCATTCATCCTGCAAATAAACCGCAAATTGTCCTACATTCGTCTCTGCCAAAGCCCAGTTATCTCCTGTATTATTCGCATTATAAGTCGCTTCTGCTGCTGCCGCTAAACCTGCATAATACCCCGAAGCAATCGAATCCTGAAAAACATTAATATCCACATCAGGTGCAAAAGCAGAACCACCATAAACCCCTAAATTAAAGGAATTATTGAAAGCAAAACGTTCTAAAGAAGCTCCTATCGTTATGGTATGCTCCCCTGCGTAGTAATTGAGGTTATTGGTCAATTGTAATACATCCTGATCCAAGACATTATTAATAGAAAAAGGTTCATGACCAGCAACAATATAACGAATCCCATTCTTACTCAAATTCACCACAGGAAAAGGACTAGAAAAAGCATTTCTAAAATCTCTAAAAGCAGTCAAGCCAGCTTGAAATTTATTTGCCCACTTATTCCCAAACAGTCCACGCCACTCTAAAATTCCTGAATGGATATTGTTATTTATTTGATAACCAGAATTTTGGAACTGTAAGGTGGTCGCATCAGGCCCTCTTCTACCCAAAGCAGAAGGGTGAGCAGGATTGTCTTTAGAAGCTACTAAGAAATTGTACTTGAAGGAGAAAGTGTGGTTTTGATTCGCATTATAATCCAATTTAATGATCCCTTTTTGGTTATCTGTAGCATGAAGAAAGCCTTCATATGCTCCTGTATCATAACCAAATTCATCCATCAAAGTCGTTCTGACCATATCCAAATCAGATTGCAATACTCTGGATACATTAGAACCAGTTTGTCCATTATCTGCTACAAAATTAGCCCCTAAATCCTCTCTTCTTTGCAATTCAAAAGCCGCATTGAAAAATAGCTTATTCTTAATCAATGGTCCACCAAGCATTGCACCTGTTTGTAACTGGGTCAAATCTGGAACAAAAATATCTTCTCCTTCGATTTTTCCTCCTGTCATATTCTGATTTCGGTAAACGACAAAAGCACTACCATGAAATTCATTCGTACCTGATTTGGTAACGGTATTGACTGATGCACCAGTGAAACCAGCTTGGGTAACATCAAAAGGAGATAAAGACACCTGTACTTGCTCAATTGCATCTAGTGGAATTGGTGCTGCATTGGTTTGTCCACCAGGTGTTGCCGCATCCAAGCCAAATGGATTATTGAAAATTGACCCATCTAAAGAGAAGTTATTAAACTGGTCATTTCGTCCCAAAAAGGAATTTCCAGAAGCAGCAGGTGTTAATCGGTAGAAATCGGCTGTATTCCTAGAAATCGTAGGCATTTTTCGCAATTCCAAATCGTCAATATTCTTGGCGGCTCCTGTTCGTTCTCGGTTGATCACCGCATTGGCATCTGCTACAATCACCACTTCATCTAAGGCAGCATCGGTAATTTTCAAATTCAGATTAATTTGCTCTTTTTGACCTATCGCCAAATAAATAGAATCCACCGATTCCATTGTATACCCTACATAACTAGAAGACAATTTATAGGGTCCGCCAATACGTAGATTAGGTAAATTGTATCGGCCATTTTCTAAGGTCGTTGTTCCATATTGGGTACCAGAAGGCAAATGTTCTGCTACCACCGTCGCATTGAATAATGGTTTTCCATCTCCATCTGAGATATTACCATAAATTGTTGCGGTGGTAATCTGTGCTTGAGTTAAGACTACCGTTCCCAATAAAAGGGAAATTAGTAGGAAAAAGGATATAAAAACTCTCATTTGTGAATTTTGATAAGTAACAAGCAAAAAATAAATCAGTCCTATTTGTTCAGTTAATTTGTAGCTAGACAAGGCAAAAAACGTAGCCAATGCGACCATCAACCAAGAGCCTTTTAACGAAGTATAGCGGCCAATTAAACAACAAGAGGTCGGTTTATTTTTTAACTCTTACTAAGGTTTAGGTTAATATAAACCATATATTATATGGTTTGATTGATTATAGTCAATAGGGGTATAGATCTTCTAAGCATATATAATACTGCTGGAGTCATAGGAGAAATTTTGATCGGGAGTCGGTTTATGTTTTAGCTGTTACTTAAATAATGTTCCATTATAAAATTATAGGGCGGAAAGCGCAAAATTTAGCTAGGAGAATAGCCAATAGTTACAGTAATTATTGGATAAAAAAGGTGATAAAAAAATTAAAATAAGTGTCTAATAAATTGATTTGTTGTATGTATGAAATGACTAATTATGTAAAGTCTCTTAATCTTAATCAATCTCCATAAATTCCTATCAGACATCTGCACTACAACTAAATGATTGTGGGCATATCTGATTAATCCCCAATAAGTTATGAGCAATAAATTCCATTTTCTATTCCATCTATTATATGATGGTTTAACAACTCTTTAAACGCAAAAATAGGATAATCCTCGCTATACTTAACTTATAAAACTGAATATACTAACTTTAGCTAAAAAAAAATAATCCTTCTACATATATTTATATTTAATGAGAATTTAATATTGTATCAATATTGAAATAATGCACATGAATTTTATTTTATCACTACTTAAAACTTTGAAACAAAAGGATTATAAAAACACATCTCTCTTGTTAGGAAACAATCTTTTTATCTTCTTGCTTAACTTCGGCTGCTTTGGCTAACCACTTCT
>JAHDFT010000392.1 GCA_020628015.1 Bacteroidota bacterium | reverse complement strand
TAAGTCAAATTAAATACAACAAGATATGATTCAATTTTTTTTAAAACCTTCGATTATTAATCAGAATAATTGGGATATTGCTTATCAAAGGATTCATTCTATTTTAAGTAATTTCCCTACAAAAATTATTAGAATGGAGTCATATAATGGCTATTCTCCTGAATTGGATAAAAAACATTTTGACTTATTCGTAGATAAAGGGACAGATAATGAGCATCTGTCTTTTTGGGGAGATTGGATGAGTTATACAGGGCAAACTACAGTTCGATTTTATAAAAACTGGGAGAAACAATTGGAAAAAGAAGCAACAGGTAAAGAGATCGACGAAAGTAAATCTGTTACATGGGTTCCACCTAGTCCATATTTTAATGATGGAAGTTTACCTACTGCTAATGGCATCATACCCTTAAGATATGAATATATTGATTCAGAAGGAGCGCATTATGCATGTGTACTAATGGCTATTGGTACTATGCTTGAAAATTTATATAATGATAATGCTTTTATGACTGTTTGGTATCATTCAGAAGAAATGGCTCATGCAGTTGTTAATTGGTTGGAAGCGCATTTTGGGGAAAGTTTTAATTTACCAATGTTTTTTGATAGGAAAAGACTGTTAAACTCCTTTATTAATGATTATGAAAATAAAAAAGATATAGCTTGCCGAATGGCTGATTTATATAGAAATCAACATAAACGGAATATGGAGTTTGCCTTAGAAAATATTGGATATAAACCTACATTTGATTTTTATACAGAAGTATTAGCGGATACAGGATTTGGTACTTTTGGTTTTTCTGATGTTTTAATGCCTTGGATAGCTGTTACTAAAGACATAGAACGCACTTTAGATTTAATATTAGCAAGTAAACAATTGCTTTTAAAAGATAAAGAGAATGAATATAATTTAGAACAAGCAGATAAATATGATCTCAAACAAATTTTGAAAGAATTTTTAAATGACTACATATTGTGGACTCCTCTACAAAGAGAACAATTGGAACATTTTTATACCAATCAATCAGCTTTGGAAACAGGAGAGGAAGATTTGATGGGTGTGATGAAAAGAATGATGGGGTATAGGGTAGATATATGTCCCATTTATTGTACTGAAAATGAATTGTTTGAATCTTTCATGTATAAGGAGCCAAAAAATGGGGAGGCATTTAAAAGCATAATAGAAAACTGGCTAATTAAAAATAAAGATGCTTATAAAAATTTAAAGGAAAAACTCAATCAGATACTTGATAATCATGAAGTCAATAAGGATGATGAGCCTAAACAGGAAGTCAATGAATTAGAAAGCTTAATCGACAACTATGTAGCTAATTTTAAAGCGTCAGAGCAGTATTTTGTGAAAAAGGCAATTATTGTAAATCCAAATTATATTCGTTTGGATGAAGCAATAGCGGAGTTAAAAAGTAAAGTAGTTCAAATAGCGAATAAAGAAGAGTATGAGGACTATGCTCAACAAGTTCGGGATTTATCGAAAGAAAGAAATATAGCGTACATCAGATCAAGAATCAAGGAAATTGGATATTGTGTAAATCCTAAATTTGAAGATTGGTTAGAAGCGATAAATGACAATACAATATTATTTCATTTACATTTTCTAATGGCACTTAAATTATACGAAAGACCTGCTCACTTCACCCGTTTCCAACTGCTTTGGGATAAAGATAAATGGCAAAACTGGGAATAGAATTATTTTTAGTAGAATTATCCAATAGGGAGAAAGCAGCGATGGAGGGATTGATTGTAATGCCCTAATTTAATAGCAAACAAAAAAAACCCAAAGTAATAACAAATTTCTTTGGATGTCTTATATATTTGAGCTAAATTAGTACCAACGTACAATTCAGCCTACAAAAATTAAATATTCCTGTATAAATAATATTTCTAAGCACGCCAAACGAAACAAATTGAATTGATTATTAAAGTTAGAGAAAAAATAAAATGTAAAGCGTTGTTTATTCCTGTATTAGTATAAATGTTCATTATTCACAGTTTAATTTTATAACTATGACAAAGTTAAAAAAGCAACTAGGTCATGTAAGTGGTATATTGGTCAGTATGCTAGTATGCTTCTTATGCCTTACAAATGTTGCAATTGCCCAGGACGATGACCGTACCTTGTGTCCTTATTTCAATGTATTTAGTACAGATACAACAGATTTACAATTTTCGCTCTTATCTACAGATGTGGAGGCGACTATTAGCGGTGTGATCGCTAATGTCGTTGTCGAGCAGACTTATTTCAATGCAGGAGAAACACCGATAGATGCCACCTATGTTTTTCCCATGTCTACCAATGCTGCGGTTTACAGTATGCAAATGATTGTCAATGACAGGGTGATTAATGCCGTCATTAAGCGAAAAGACGAGGCACAGACCATTTTTGATAATGCAGATGATGCAGGATTAACCGCCTCCCTCCTAGAACAAGAAAGACCAAATGTATTTCAAATGAGTATTGCCAATATACAAGCATTTGATTCCCTAAAAGTGCGGATGGTCTATACCGAATTACTAACACCTAACAATGGTGTTTATCAGTTTGTGTTCCCCAATATTGTAGCACCAAGATTTACCGTCAATGGAGAAAAATGGGTACAACAAGCCGAAAAGGATTTAATTCCCCTTTCCCAAACAGAGCTAAATATTGACCTAAAAATTAATGCTGGTATGCCTTTAGAGGCGCAATGTAAATCGCATAATGTCACTTTTGATTATACAGGAAGAAGCGTACAAACTACATTAGCCACCAATCCAGAGAAGGATTTTATAGTAGATTATACCTTACATGACAATCATATTGAAACAGGCTTATTATTGTATGAAGGGGAGGAGGAAAACTTCTTTTTATCCATGATCCAGCCAGCCAAACCAGATGCCCCATTCGATAGCCCAAGGCGAGAATACATTTTTATTATGGATGTCTCTGGTTCGATGAAAGGCAACCCTCTTGATGTATCTAAAGAACTCATTACCAATTTGTTGACAGACCTAGATGAGGAAGATAAATTTAATATTGTCTTTTTTGCAGGAGGTTCTAATGTACTATCCCCCAACTCATTAGCGGTGACTAGTGAAAATATTGATTTAGCTTTTGATATGATAAACAGTACTAATGCTGGTGGAGGTACTTATTTATTAAATGCAATGGATCTAGCATTAAAGATGGAAGGTACCGAAGATTATTCCAGAACTTTTGTCATCCTAACAGATGGTCATGTTACCGTAGAAAAAGAAGCATTTGAGATGATTCGAGAAAACCTCAATGAAGCCAACTTTTTTGCTTTTGGTATAGGAAGTTCTGTTAACCGCTATATTATAGAAGGTATTGCCTATATGGGAGAAGGAGAACCTTTTGTAGTAACAGATATGGCTGATGCTCATGTAATGGCAGATACTTTTAGGGAGTACATTGAGAAACCTACATTGACCAATATTGAAGCAAGGTTTAGTGGTATTGATGTATATGATATTGAACCGATAAGCATCCCAGATGTATTTGCGGAAAGACCTATCATTATCTATGGTAAATACAATGGGGCAGCACAAGGAACAGTTACCATTACAGGTGATTATGCAGGAGCTGTAGTTTCTAGCTCTTTAGACTTTGCTCAGTATGCAGATAATAAAGAAGATAATATCGCCTTGAAATATTTATGGGCAAGAAAGAAAATAAAGTTGATGTCAGATTATGGTATTGGCAGTAATGAATTAGATGACATTAGTATAGAAGAAGAAATTACCCAGCTAGGCTTAAAATATAGTTTGGTTACAGAATATACCTCTTTTGTTGCGGTGGATAGTAATGCGGTTGCGAATACAAGTGATGATCCATCAAATGATATTATGGTTAGTACTATGGATAATATGGGGCTAATTAATGCCACAATAGAAAAAGAAGTGATTCAAATTCTAGGTACAATCACCAGAGTAGGGGATAAATTGCATATTAAATTAGATTATCTACCAGCCACGTTTATGGATCTTCAAAATTTAAGCTTAGAAATAAGAGATAGTAATGGTAAGACCTTACATATTCATCATATACAACCAAATGAGCTAGGAAAAATCATTTCCCTATCCTTAGATCAATTGCCTTCAGGATTTTATTTGGTATCCTTATTAAATAAATCTGAGGTATTGGATACGGAAAAGTTTATTATTTCGTATTAGTAACAGTAATGGTTAGTGATGGATTAGAAATAAAGTCGGCCAAAATATTCTGCTCATTATTTAGCCTAAGACAAGGCGCAAAAATAGCGCATACATGGAATGTACGTAATATTTTTGCAACGAAGTATTAGGCTAAATAATAAAGAATATGGCCGAATTTATTTCTGTTCCATCACCATTTCTTAGAAGAAAATAGCATTAAAAAACGATTGCTTATTGAGAAAATTGGAAATGTTAATACATAAAGTAAATAGCTTATCATGAGATTCAAACACTACTGTATACTATCTACACTATTTTTTATATTAACCAGTACAAGTTGTCTTGAAATCATTTCTATAGGTATAAGAATATTGAGTTTAGACACCACATCAGATGATTTAGAAATCGAATTTACCTTTCCTGCTTTTGAACATAATTTAAAAATCACAAATATCAAAATATATAAAGACGATACCTTAGCCTATGAACTAGAAACATTAATAGAAACGAACATCGAATCAGAAAAGATCGCAAAATGGACATTCCCTCTTTTATCTAATGAGTACAGCATAAAATACCCAGAAAATGCAACAAGAATAAGTAAATTTAAAAAATCAGATCAATTGAGATTTGAATTTAAAGGTGCAGGAAAATATTCTGCATATACTTCTTGGCAATACGAGCCTAGATTTTCTGAAAAAAAATATCGTTGGTTATTTGATGAAGAAGGGTATAAAAAAATGAATATTGACTGTATTTATGAACCTTGGGTTGGCAAGGATTTAATTAAGATTGTTACCAATAATGACTTTAACTTTGACCTAAAATCATTTGAACTCCTAGATAATTCAAGAAAAAACCTTGATTTTGAATTAAAATCAAGAGGGGATACTACTAATTTGGTTATATTGGTACTTAAAAAAAATAAAAAGGAAGGAGAATCAATGATACTTTCATTCAATACTCGTGATGGAGAAAGATACGAAGAAGAAATAATTGTACCTAGCAAGTCAATGGTTGGATTATTGGGGAAGTATTCTGATTTGTAATCCATTACTAATAAGTACACCGTAGAATATTT
>JAHDFT010000391.1 GCA_020628015.1 Bacteroidota bacterium | reverse complement strand
GAAAAGAGAATAGAAGACAACATAGAAGAGATGATTATTGTTGCGATTATTGAGACTATTTAGATCATGCTAAAGCACAACCTAAATAGTCTTAATTGTAATTGATTTTTGATAATTACAGCTATGTTTCCTGCTTATATCGCTTAGGAACAGTAAAAAAATAAATTTTATTTTGATTGAGAAATTTGCCTCGTCTAGGGGCAAATTTCCCTAATCAAAACTGTAAACTTATTTTCACTTGTTCCTTACCGAATCACCTTCTTCGTAGTAATCATCCCCTCCGAATCTTGCCATTTTACCAAATAAATGCCCGAAGGGTAATCTTGTAAATTAATTTGCTCCCTTTCGCTGTCTAGTGTTTTTTCTAGTAAGACTTTACCCATTAAATCCACCACTTGTATGCTTGTCCCTTCAAAAGAATTGGTTTCAATATTCAATACGTCTGTCGTTGGATTTGGGAAAAGCTTAATCGTTTTTGTAGCTAAATTGGTTGCAATTGCTGATCGCTCGGTTTTGTTGCTACCAAGCCCACTTACTTTTGCACCTGAATCAACACAATCGGTAAAAACAATATTGTCAATACCATAATCACCAAAATATGCGGATTGTGTTTGGGTGATCCTTAGCTCCACACTATTGGTAAATGCAGGAGTCCAAGCAGGTGCCGAAATGGTCGTCCAAGTGCCTGAAACGCCTTGCGTTGCATTTATTAATGTTGTAGTAGTACCATTTTGAATTGCTGTTACTGATAATGTAGGCAATCCGCCACCTGATATATTAGGGAAATAATCAAAAGAGAAGTAATATTGCTCTCCACTTTGTACAGAAAGCGTTTGTGACCAAACTATTTTATTTGTTGCCCCATCTACAACCATATAATAATCTCCTTCGGAGGCGGTAATATTTTGCCAGTATTTATTGTTGCACTTATCTCTAGCATTTTCTGCTACACAATAGGAACTGCTTATACAATTACAATTCATATTTAATTCAGAACTAAACCCAGTATCCCCATCTTCAAAGCCCCCATTGACCACATTTGTACAAGCAGATTGCCAAAACCAAACCTCCAAATAATCTCCACAGGCATTTTCAAGAATTAAAGCTCCAAGTCTAGTTGCTGTTGTTTCATTGGGATCAAGGGTAAGCGAAATGTTTGTTGTGCCTATACCAGAAGTTGGGGTAACTGAAAACCAAGTAGTATTAACATGGCTAATCGTCCAAGCACTTGAACTAAATAGATCAAAGGTCAAAGTGCCTCCTTCTGGTTCAAAGGCAAGCGTTCCAGTATTGACACTTAATTCCTCCGAACAATCTCCACAGTCTTCTAAGAATTGAATATTATCAATGCCATAATCCCCAAAATAAGCAGTTTGTGTTTGACGAATAACTAAAGTAACATTCCCTGTGAATGGCGCATTCCAAACAGGTGCGGCAATGTTTGTCCAAGTTCCTGAAACGCCATTTACATTACTGAGTAGTGTTGTCAAAACAGCTTGTGTACTGGCATCTCGTAGCTCTACAGTTAAACCAGGGAGTCCACCTCCTGATACATTAGGAAAATAGTCAAATGAAAAATCATAATCAAAGCCTTGTTTGACACTAACATCTTGTGACCAAATTGTTGTATTCATACCATCTACAACCATATAATAGTCTCCTTCAGAGGCAGTAATACTTTGCCAATATCGATTCGTACATTTATCCCTTGCATTCATTGCTACACAATAGGATCTGCTTACACAAGCACAATTAGCAGGCAAGCTAGAATTAAAATCAACATCACCCGCTTCAAATCCTCCATTTGTTACTACATCTACACTACAATCAACTGAGGCTTGGGCAAGTAATACGGCTTCATAAGCATCTACTAATCCATAACCCATTTCATTATTCCAATCTCCATTTGGACGACCTGTAGTTGTGGAATAAGTATACAAATCAGTCCTTACCTTTTGTGCGGATAGCTCGATAATGTCGTTGACCTCTTGGACGGTTAAATTAGGATTAACACTTAGTACCAATGCAGCAACACCTGCTACATAAGGACAAGCCGCTGATGTGCCACCAAAACCATTGGTATAAGTACCTCCTGTAAAGGTAGTATTAATGCTTGTACCACCTGCCATAACATCTAAAGGACTTCCATAATTACTTCCTGGGCTACAGAAAGCACACCAAGGATCACAAGAATCAGGAACTACACTAAGTCTACCAGATCTTACCCCACATCTATCATTTGCCCCTATACAAAGTATTAAAGGGTTGGAATTACCAGGATAGGCTGCTCCATCCACATTACCATTTCCACTCGAAAAAACAACAATAGTTCCTAAACCACCTCGTCCATTAGTCAATGCATTAGTTATAGCATCATCTATAAAAGTACTTGTTAGATCATCATGTCCCCAAGAATTACTAATAATATCTGCTGCGCCATCATCCCAAGCCCAGTTAATGCCATCTGCTAAATCTTGGGTAACAGTAGGAGAAAGCACTAATCTATTACTAATAGAAATCAATCCAGTATTCGGAGCTACCCCACTAATACCTTCATTATTATTGCCCTCTGCCCCAATAATTCCTGCACATTGTATTCCATGACTTCCCCAAATATCCGAAGGACTTGTTCCAGTTTCTGTATCATAGCCTGGGTCTACAATATTATCATCCAAATCAGGGTGGTCATCTTCAAAACCATGATCTAATACAGCCACTCTAACATTATCTCCTAAAGTAATGTCCCAAGCAGCTTCTGCATTAATATCAATACCCGCAATGCCACCATTCTGACCAGTATTATTCAAACACCATTGTTCTGTATAATCTGGATCATTTGGCACAAGCTCAATACCATTAACGCCTTGAGCATCATTAGGTAATATATCCATCATTAAATCTGGCTCTGCTGCTGCAAATAATCCCGTTTCATAAAATAAATTTGCCAATTGTAAAGCATCCGAAGATTGAGGACTTGCACTTACCGTATACCACAAAGGCATAAATTTGTTATAACCCACTAATTCGGCATCATGCTTTTTGATTTGGTCTACTAATAAATCGTAATCTGCTTTATCTTTTAATTTGACATAAAAGAAATTGGATAAACCAATCTTATCTGTATGCTTAGTTTTAAAATAAGGCGCAACAATCACCTCTGGATTGACTTTTCTAGTAGCCTGCATTTGAGCCAAATAATCCGCACGAGAATGGCTACTCGCTAATTTCACTTCTCGCCAAAATCGAACAGGCGTTTTTGCTTGGAAATTTTGAGGTTTTAACAGTTTTTGAGCAGTATTGTCTTGCTCACTTGGTGTAGAGTTATTCTTATCTATGATTGTGTTTATGCTAGCATTATCAATGCTGTTTTGCTGGGGAGCAGATAGGAAAAAATAGTCTGTGTTGAGTTCTAGGGCTACTTTTTCACCTTTGTAATAATAGAAATGTTCTTGTGCAAATAATTGTGTAGATAACATTCCTAATAGGAACATTGCAAAGAAACTAAATTTGAGATGTTTCATCTTGTTGGTTTTTGAGTAATGGTTTATAAATCATTTTGAGTGAAATAGACCTATTTTTAAAGATGCATCCACACGCCTTTATCCTATTGTTTAATAACAATTTAAAGGAGCTATACTTTCCATTCTATTTATTAGATGGAAATTACGGAATCACCTTTGTTAATAATCTATTTTCTACAGTTTGGTAGTTCAGATCGGGCTTGAATTGATCGAAAGGTTTAGCTATCAATCAGTATCTCAAGCCCGAATTCACATTATTCTACTAGTATCATTGGTCAATTGAGGATTGACTTTGGTAGGCTAGGGTTGACGCACTTTTTAATCAATTGGCCAAGGGATACATACTCTACAGAAATAATTGCGCTTACTAACACATTCATCTATATTGGCTCTATACTGGTGGTGATATAATATGTTAATCATACAACCAGCTTTTTCAATCATTTCATTTTCGTTGATTTTAATTTTATCCTCAACAAAAAGGACTTCTTGACCAAATATCAAATTAAAAAGCAATTGAAAATCTTCTTCACTTAATTCGTTTTGAATCGTAGTAAAATCGCCACTTAAAATCTCTCCATCTTCAATTAAAAGGCTGGCATTAAAAGTCTGTACGGCATCTTCAGACAGTTGATTAGCAGGGTAGATATCTTGCTCTACTAATCTCATAAAAGGGTTATTATCCTCTACTGTAAGACAGTCATCTTGTGTACTACAGCTTGCTAGAAAAACTACTAAAACAGCAATTAAAATACTTAGGTGTTTCATGGTGAAAAGAATTTTGTTGGTTAATAAAACAATAGATATTTCCTACAAAAATTGTAGAATTTATCTCAATCAATTCTTTTCAAATATAAATTAGGCAAATAGGAAAAGCCAGTACAATACAGGGATACTATTAATTCAATAACAAAGCTTAATAGGCTTATTTTAGGGTGTTTTTTTATGGATAAATAAATGCATATTTTAAAATTTATTGTTGTTTAGCATGTTAAGTGTGTCATATTAGATTTGTCTTCAATAACTTTTGTCCCATAGTTTTATTTTGGGGCATTAGAAGACAGCTAAAAAGAAGTATCAAGCATCAAGGTTCAAATGAAAGCTGATGCAAAAATAACATCCTATCAATCAAATGTTTATCACGATTAAAAATAGCATTCTTGATCAGCTAAAAATTTGTTTGCTCTTGATACTTGATACAATAATCACTTATTTAACCGTTTATGCTAAAAAGCACGATCTATATTCACCACTCTCTTTTGATAGATTTGGTCTCCATTGACCACTTTAACAAAATAAATCCCTTTGGTATATGCTGTCATATCTACTTGATTTTTAGTAGCGTTAGCAGACTGTGTATGCATTAATTTTCCTTGTAAATTATAAATGAAGAATCATAAAGAGGTATAAATTATTTTTGGCAAATAGACCTATAAATTAAAGATGAATCCATATCTTTACAGTCCTCGTTTGCCGACGAGTTAGAGGGTCTGCATTTTTCATTTTACCGAATGGAAGATTGTGGACTCTTTTCATTTTAGGGTCTGTTTGAAAATAGAAGTACGAAGAATAATCCTTAATGAAGGTAAATTGGGTAAATCAAATCCCTTAACACCATTGACTTACCCAACTACTACATGCCATTCGTTTTTTATTAATCAATAGGGTAATAAATACAAGTCTTACAGAATCTTCGGGGTTGTTGCTTGCAGATTGCTCCCATTGCCAGTTCCT
>JAHDFT010000390.1 GCA_020628015.1 Bacteroidota bacterium | reverse complement strand
ACAGTTGTCGGATGGCATTTCCAAACTACATATGTAGACCCGACGCAATATAAATGGTTTATTAAATCGAATAATAGCATTAAAACACATATAAATCACATGTTCACAGAAAACCTATTACTCTGGTATGCTGCTAATCGTAGGGAGCTGCCTTGGAAACAAACCAAAGATCCCTACATTATTTGGTTGTCAGAAATCATTTTGCAACAGACAAGAGTAGAACAAGGCACGCCTTATTTTATGAAGTTTGCAGCGGCTTTTCCGACGGTCAAAGATTTGGCGGCAGCGGAGGAGGATAAGGTCATGCGATTATGGGAAGGTTTGGGCTATTATTCGAGGGCAAGAAATCTGCATTATACCGCCAAGTACATCGTAAATGAATTGGATGGGCAGTTTCCAGATAATTATAAAGGTATTCTAGCCTTAAAAGGAGTAGGCCCTTATACGGCTGCGGCTATAGCTTCCTTTGCTTATGGCTTACCTCATGCTGTTGTAGATGGAAATGTTTATCGAGTACTTGCCCGTTTTTTTGGCGAAACAACGCCTATAGACAGTACAGAAGGAAAGAAAAAATTTGCGAAACTAGCAGATACCTTATTACACAAAGAACAACCAGACGTTTTCAATCAAGCCATTATGGATTTTGGCTCTTTACAATGTGTGCCTAAAAATCCCAATTGTCCAGTCTGTCCATTGATGGAGGGATGTGTGGCTTTTGCAGAAAAAAAGGTAGCTACCTTGCCCATTAAAAGTAAAAAAATAAAGAAAAAGGATCGTTATTTTTATTTCTTGGTCATTTCCAATCAGCAAAAGCAAATTTATATTCAAAAAAGACAAGGCAAGGATATTTGGCAAAACCTCTATCAGTTTCCTTTAATTGAAACCACGAGTTTATTGACCATAGAGGAAGTCCCAATAGACAAGTTATTAATCAATAAATCAGATTATACCATTACCGCTTGGTCAAACAACTATAAACAATTATTAACGCATCAACGGATTTATGCTCAATTTATACAGCTTGAATTACAAGAAGAAAGCGTAAATTTGCCAGCAGATTGGATCGCTATTGATGCCGATGATGTAACGCAATATGCTTTTCCTAAAGTCATCAATCGTTATTTGACAGATGGGAAACAAAAGCAACAGCAGATGACCTTGTTTTAAATAGTGGTTCTTTTTAGTATAATTATTCAATATCTAATAACCAACAATGATTTACCAAGCCGATCAAATCAACAATTTTGCAGATCAAACATTTGCCTATTTAGAAGTAGATGAAAAAGAGCATGTCCTAACCATTACCCTCAATCGACCAGAGCGGAAAAATGCCATGAATCCCACGCTAATCAATGAATTGGCTTACTGCTTGGCTTATGCTCATTATACCAATGACATTTGGGTAGTCGTATTGGCCGCCAATGGAAATGTATTTTGCTCAGGTGCCGATTTAAAAGCCTTTATGGGGGGAGATGATCCCAAAGATTCAACCATTCCTAAACCAGCAGGTCAGGTGGTGATTGGGGATTTATTTCGTCAATTGCATAAGCCTTGTATTGCTAGGGTTCATGCATCGGTTTATGCTGGAGGGATGTTGTTGATTGGTGGCTGTACACATGTGATTGCTAAGGAAGGGGTTGTTTTTGGTTTGCCAGAGGTGAAACGAGGATTGTGGCCCATGCAGGTCATGCAGACCTTACTCCAATTTATGCCACCAAGACAGGCAATTGCTTGGTGTATCGAAGGCAATTCATTATCTACGAGAGAGGCTTTATCCTATGATCTAGTCACCAAAATAGTGCAGTCGGATATTGAATTAATGAGTGCGGTGGATCAGTTGGTGACTAAGATTAGTGAAAATTCACCAGCAGCGATAAGATTGGGCTTGCAAGCATTTGATGAATTGCAAAGCAAATCCGCAGATGAAGCACATGCTTATTTACAAGGGATGTTAATGAAATGCCTACAAACAGCCGATGCAAGAGAAGGAATCATGGCCTTTAAGCAGAAAAGAAAGCCTGTTTGGACGGGTAAATAATGCTATCATATTCCCTGTTTTATCTTCTTTAAAATCCTTTTAACCCATGAAAAAACGTCGCTTCATTCTTATCCCATTACTACTATTAACTATTGTTGCCTTATTCTTTTGCATTCAATGGTTGACCCAAACAACGCCTAATCGACAAAGTGCTGCCTTTGAGCAGTCGGTCATTGATCCTACTTCCATGTCTAGTGAAAGGCATTATGGGGCTATTAGTAAAAAAGTATTTTTGGAATATGCTCAGAAATTGAATACTTATTGTGAGGTCAAAGAAGAAAAAACGAAGTCGATTAAAATACTAAAGGCAGGAAATATTGATCAAAAAAAATTTAATCGGGCTTTTTTCAATACGGATGATCCTAATAAATATGAAATCTTGGAAGGACAGCCTTTGACGATTATTAATGATGGCAAGCAATATGGATTTGAGGTCAAAGTAGATGCGGAGAATAATGATTATGTCATTCTGCCCTATGATGTATTGATGGCGATGGTACGAGAGGTCGAGCGGTAGATATAGAATATTATACGAATCCTATGAGGCAATTGTGCCGAAGAGCCATGACGAGCAATGGCTGTACTATAAAATATATGGCACAATATATCACGAAAAATATATTGTGCCATACCCAATAAAAATCACAAGTAGTAGAGCCTATTGATTAGCCGACAAAGAGGCATTCAAGGGCTGCATCATTTTTTCATCCCAGCCATAAATATCCTCTCGGAAATTGATCAAGCCATTTTCATCCTTATATACCGTCCAGTAATAGATGACCACAGGTAAAGACTCTTTCAAGCGAACCGTCTTAGGTTCCTGCTTACCGACCACTTCTTGCAAACGTTGTTTGGTCCATTGTTTATCATCATAATGCAAAAGATATTCTGCAAATTGGAAAGGCTCATTCAAGCGAATACAGCCATGACTCGCAGAACGACGAGTATAGTCAAATAAATGCTTAGTAGGCGTATCGTGGATATAAATATCATATTTATTAGGGAAGATAAATTTAACCGCACCCATTGGATTAAAAGCATTTACCCCATGTCTAAAGCTATATTTATCACTATCAATATTATTCCAATCAATCGTACTAGGATCGACAGCCTCCCCTTTATGATAAATGGTAATTTCATTGTTTTTAATAAAATCATCATCTGCCATAATCTTAGGGATCAACTCTGATTTAGCAATACTCTTAGGAATATTCCAATAAGGATTAATGACTAAATAGTTGATGGTATCATGAAAGGCAGGCGTTGGCCATCTTTCTAGTCCAACGATGATCCGTTCTCTATAATCCACTTCGTCATTGACCATCATTGTCAATTCAAAGCCAGGAATATTGACGGCTACGTAATCTGTACCAAAATCATCAGGCAACCATTTCCAACGTTCCAGATTCATTCTAATCTGATTGATACGATTCTTAGGTGGGATATTCAAAGTCTCTATCAATCTGCCTTTGATATAACCATCGACCAATAAACCATGACGCTGTTGATAACGCACAATAGCGGATTCCAATTCCCAATCAAATTTCTCCGTTTCTTTGGCTGCTTGTCGCAAGTCACCAGTCACCTTCAAACGTTGCTTAATCTGTTTGACTAAAGGATGTTCTGCATCCCTTTGAAGGAAAATTTTAGGGTCAGCCTCGATAGGTTCCCAATTGGTTTGCAAATAAGTCTGCATAATATTAACCAATTCGTGATAGCCTTCATGAATGGGTAATAAACGCTCTAAGGCATGACAAATATCTTGCTCTTTAATGGTCTCCAAAAGATACATGGGCATATCAAAAGTTCTTGATTGATGATGCCAATCCACACCTACAAGTGCTGTAGGGTCTAATTTGCCAGAGTGAAAATGTTTGGCCAATAATAAAAAGGCATCTGTAGCTAATATTTCAATTGCCACAATATCATCTTGACTGAGTGATTTACCAGATTTGGAGGCATAAGCCATAATTTGCTCAATAAATTCAAAGTGATAATCACCAGGATTCAAGCCATTGATAAGGATGGTATTGGTACAATTGAGCATATTGGTCAATTGAGGACGAGGCTTTTGGCCATCCGTCCAGGCATTTTTATAGCTGTGATTGCGAAAGAAGCTTTTAATACCAGAAGTATTTTGCAATCTTTCATTACCAACCATTTGATCGCTTATATTTAAGGATTCGATGCTTTGTTGTAATAAAGAGCGGTTGTCAACCACGCTGGATGTTTCTTGTGCCTGAGCGACTAATCCTAGTGCCAGCAAACAAGTTGTGAGCAGTATAATTGGATATTTCATCATGAAGAAAGGATTTTATATTACATACAGACGTTTCAAAACCTTATCTGTTACATCTAAGTATAATTTAAAAGTACTCAATATTCAAGTAGATAGACTCAATTTATCGACTCCTTGACTATTATACTAGTGCTACAGATTGTATATTTTGCCACAGTTGATGCCAGTAGGGAGGCGTTTGTAATAAACGACTACCATACCAAGAGAATAACTCTCCGTCAACTAGATGTATTTTGTTCTCATTAATAATAGAGCTGAACTCTTTGAAGTGTGTTGCTTTAAATGGATAAGGCTCGGAAGATAGAAAAAGCACATCCAAATCGGCTTTTCTTTCTTCTAGTAGGGCTAGGTCTATTGAAGGATAACGGTTAAAATCTTCAAAGAGGTTATCAAATCCTGCGAGGTGGAGTAGGTGGTGAATAAAAGTGTCTTTGCCAACGGTCATATAAGGCTTTCGCCAAATCAAATAAGCTGCTTTTAGTCTTTGAGGAGCTTGAAAAGCAGCGAAATTAGCTTTGATTTGCTCAACAATATTGACAGCAGCTTCCGCTCGTCCACAAATCTGACCGATAGCCAGCATCATATCATAAGCGGCTGTTAGTGTACTTATATCACTTACCCAAACAGGGTAATGTGCTTGTAATGCTTCAATCCCTTCTTTCGTATTCTCTTCTTTATTTGCAATGATTAAATCAGGTTCTAGTTCGTGTATTTTAGCTAATTTAAAATCTTTTGTTCCTCCTATTTGGGTAGTTGTTTTGTATTTTGCTCTAGGGTGAATACAAAATTTGGTAATGCCAATGATTTCTGCATCCAATCCTAAGTCAAAAAGGAATTCTGTTTGTGAGGGTACTAAGGAAATGATCCGTTTTGGTGGATAATTGGGCAATGTAATGGTTTGACCAATTTGATCGGTAAA
>JAHDFT010000389.1 GCA_020628015.1 Bacteroidota bacterium | reverse complement strand
AGCATATTAAAAAAATGCTATGAAGCGATTTTATTTTTACTCTATCTCAGTATTTGTGCTTATTTTGTTAGGAACAGTACACCATGCAAGCGCACAAAAAGCAACTGTTAAAGGCAAAGTTGCCAGCGAAGGCGAACCTTTAGTTGGCGCAACAGTTGCTGTTGTTGGAACCACTAATGGAACAACTTCTAATGTAGACGGCGAATATAGTCTTAAACTAGAACCAGGTGAACATGATATTGCTGTCAGCTTTGTTGGCTACACAGAAATGCGAAAAACAGTAGAAATTGAAGCAGGTGAAGTGACCGTACTCAATTTCAATCTTAATTCAGGTGTTTATGTAGATCAAGTCGTGGTTGTTGGTTCTCGTGCCGAACCACGTACCCAGTTAGAAACAGCCGTTCCGATTGATGTTATTTCTGCTAAGACCATTACTAGCTCTTCACAAGGAAATGTAAGCAGTATTCTACAATACGCAGCTCCTTCCTTTCACAGTACGCCTCAAACGATTTCTGATGGAACGGATCATATCGACCCAGCAACTTTACGAGGATTAGGACCAGATCAGGTTCTGGTTTTGGTCAATGGAAAACGCCGCCACAATAGTTCCTTGATTAATGTGAATGGTACAGTCGGTAGAGGAACTGTAGGAACAGATTTGAATGCCATTCCTGCTGCTGCTATTGAGAAAGTGGAAATTTTGAGGGATGGAGCTGCGGCTCAATATGGTTCTGATGCGATTGCAGGAGTAATTAATGTCATTTTGAAGGAAAATACCCAATTGGCAACAGTCAATGCTCGTGCAGGGATTACCGCAGAGGGGGACGGTGAGGAAGTTCAAGTCAATTCTAATTTTGGTTTTGATATAGGGGAAAGAGGTGGTTATGTTAACGCTACGATTGATGTACTACAAAGAGGGTCTTCTAATCGCTCTGGTGATTATACTGGAAGTGTTTTTGGAGATAGCCTCAATATTGGTGGTCGAATTTATTCGGATAATAACCCTGAAGATTTGGCAGCTTTCTACGAACAAACCCCTTTTGATGGACAAAGAGTGATGGAAATTGGTAATTCTGCTGTCCGAAATGCTGGACTAGGGATTAATACAGCCTTACCACTAACAGGAGAA
Organism: Bacteroidota bacterium; assembly: GCA_020628015.1. Classification (GTDB taxonomy): domain Bacteria; phylum Bacteroidota; class Bacteroidia; order Chitinophagales; family UBA2359; genus JAHDFT01. The sequence continues at coordinate 4,135 of JAHDFT010000389.1, read as the reverse complement.
GCAGAATTATATGGCAATATGCTTTTCAATTATCGAAATGGAAAGGCCAGAGGTTTTTACCGTTTTCCTGGTGCCACTTCAAGAGTTGTCCCTGAAATTTATCCCTTCGGTTTTTCTCCTGAAATCCACTCCGATATTATGGATAATGCTTTTACAATTGGTTTGAGAGGAAAATTAGGAGAATGGAATCTTGATGTCAGTCAAACTAGAGGGCAGAATAGCTTTGATTTTACAGTCAAAAATTCCAATAATGCCTCTTTGGGGACAGCTTCTCCTACTGAGGCTTATGCAGGGGGCTTTGCCTATAGTCAAAATACCTCTAATGTTGATTTTTCTAGGAGTAAATATTTTGCGAATTTCAAATTAAATACTGCTTTTGGAGTAGAATTCCGCCTAGAAAACTATCAAATATATGCAGGCGAGGAAGCTTCTTGGGTTAATGGTGGAGCTGTCAATTCTAATGGTGCTGCTGGTTCAGCAGGAATCCAAGTTTTCCCAGGTTTTCAACCGCAAAATGAACTAGATAAATATCGTAATAACCTTGGTGGATATGTAGATATAGAAGGAGAATTGAATAAGAAATTACTAATCGGTTTGGCGGCTAGAATGGAAAGTTATAGTGATTTTGGTGAAAATCTAACTGGAAAAATTGCTGGACGTTATAAATTAACCGATGATTATACTGTCAGAGCAGCACTTAGTACAGGTTTCCGTGCGCCTTCTTTACATCAGGTCTATTTCAATAATCTCAGTACGCAATTTATAGATGTGGATGGGACGTTGACTCCTTTCCAAGTAGGAACTTTTAATAATGTAAGTACGGTGACTAAGGCTTTTGGTATCGAAGCCCTGCGTCCAGAAACATCTCAAAACCTTAGTTTGGGTCTGACAGGTCGTATTGCTCCTAATTTCTCCTTGACCATAGATGGTTACCGCATTCGTATCGAAGATCGGATTGTCTTATCAGGTCGATTCCGTGAGGGTTATGAAGACATCTTACTCCCACTAGGTGCAGGAGCAGCACAGTTTTTTACTAATGCTGTATCTACAACAACAATGGGTATAGATGCTGTTGCTTCTTATCGACTAAGCTTGGGTAATGCACATAGTTTGGACTTAACCTTAGCAGGAAATTTCACCAATACAGAAGTAGATAAAGATGATGCAGGTAATGCGATTATTAATACTTCAGAAATCTTAGATGGGCAAGAAAGTGTCCTTTTTGATCGAGAAGAAATTTCCCGTTTAGAAGTGGCACAACCTAGACAAAAAATTGTATTCACAGCTAATTATGAAAGAGCCAAGTTGAGTGCTTTATTGAGAGCCACTTATTTTGGTGAGGTCTTGTATCGCCATCCTTCTAATTCTGAATTGGATGAGGATTTCAGTCCAAGAGTAATTCCAGATATTGAATTGGCCTATGCTTTTAGCAAAAATCTCCGTTGGACCATTGGTGCACATAATTTTACCAATACCTTCCCCGATCCACATGAACTAGATGCCAATATTAGCTCTGGGCGTTTTATCTATAGCCGACGAGTGATGCAATTTGGTTTGCGTGGATTATTTGCTTATACCAAATTGGGCTTAACCTTTTAATTAATAGATAGATAGCCGCCAATTATAGGATAAATTACTTGACAAAAAGCAATTTCGCTACATTGGTGTCATCACCTGTTTCATTGATGGTAAAAATTAAGTAAACACCTGTTGCGGCTCTACGTCCATTGTAATCTTTTCCATCCCACACCGCTTGGCCACCTAGGGCACGAGTTTCGTAAACTAGGTTGCCAGCGATGTCGGTGATTTTGACATGGGCATTATTGGCCAGCCCTTTAATACCTATGTCTCCTTGATATTCTGGACGGACTGGATTCGGATAAACCAACACTTCTCCATGTGTATTCAAAGCTCCTAATGCTGCTCCTTGATAAGAGACAATTCCTCTATCTGTGCCAATAAAAATTTCTCCTGTGATATAATTGACCGCTAAAGCCGTAATGACATTAGAAACAAGTGGACTATTATCTACATTAAAATAATTCAAGGTTTCTTCTCCATCTTCAGATAAAAGCCACAAACCTGTGGTCGTTCCTACCCATTTGCGATTGGCTCCATCTATGGCAATATCAGTTATATAACTATCTCTAAGCAAAAATAAGCTTTGTCCACCTATATTAAACTTAGAAGCGGTACAACCATTTGGAGTAAAGACTTGTTCTGGGCAATAGAAAACGGTTCCTCCTGTTCGAGTACCGACCCAAATACGTCCTTCTAAGTCTCTGGTTAAACAGGTGACATTTTCGGAGGGTAGCCCATCTGCTGGGGTGAGTAATTTGTAGTAATCATCTGCCGTACTTTCTAAATCTGTTCCATGATTAAAAACCAAAATTCCTTGTGCTTTGGCAATCATCCATTTTTGTCCTATTCGATCTATAACCATCTCAATCAAAGCATTCCCCTGTAAAGATACTGATGGATCAAAGGCATAAAATTCTCCTTCAGGTGTTTTCACACTAATTGGCTTATCTGTTAAGGGATTCGACATCCATAAATTTCGGTCATTGTCTAAGGCTAGTCCTGCTACTCTGACTCGTCCTTCAGCATCTCCTTCTGCTTCTCCTAGTGAGCTATTTTCATGATTATATAAGGTAAAATTCGTTCCATCATATTCCAGTAAACCTACGCCATAGGATGCCATATAGACTACATCACTATTAGAAACAGGCAAAATATAAGACACATCCGTAATGTCTTTTTCTGCAAAAAGTGGTACATTTTGATTTCTAGAGACTGACCATTCTCCTTCTTCTAGGGTAAAAAAGCCAGAACGAGAAAAGAAATAATCCAAATCCGATTTATAACCACCTGGAGCCACCCAGAGCTTATTTTGGGAGACGACCATATTGAAAACGCTATTATCATAAGGACCTGCTGGCAGAACCAAACCACTATTTGCTCCATTTCTTGTTACCAATCCTCGCCAAAAATCAGCAATCCAAATATTTCCATTAGCATCCATCAAAGTGGCTAAAGGACGCTTCATATCATTTTTAATTGCTGTAATTGTTTCGCCATCAAAAACAGTTAATCGAACATCTGCTGCTTCGAGTAGGGCTTTGCTTGTTTTCCATTCGGTGATAATAATACGATCCTGACTAGTATTGAGCGACTTGAATAACCAGCCTTCCTCACCATGTACAGGCAACCAATCTGTTTGCTCTTCATAATGGTAAAGCATATCATTCTGAGCAGCGTATAATTCTCCTTTTATTGTTGCCACAAATTCTACACCTGTCGTTCCCAAATTCTCTAAGCGTGTCCAATTATTGAAATTGGATAGGTTGGGATTATTAATTGCTGCTTCAAATAATCCAATCGAAGTCGCACAGTAAATTTTATCCTCTAAAATCGTTGTCTGATAAACCGTATTGACCTCCCCTTCTAAACCTACTTTATAAGTATCTGCAATTTCTTTATTGGCAATATCCAAAACAATAATACCAGCAGAAGAAGAAATATATAGCAATTCCCCTGCTAAAAAGACATCGTAAAATTCTAATCCGAAAATATTGGCTCTCTTGATGTCGGTATTGGTGGTTATCTTATTATCCTCCCAAAAATCAATTACTCCATTGGCGTACAAAATCACAATGACATCCAAGCTTTCTTGATAAGCGATCTGTACAATATCCAAATCACTAAAGCCATCGACCTTAGAATAAGTTTGTACTGAACCATCTTCTAAATCATAGGAAAAAATGGATAATTGTGTCCCTACGACAATTTTACTTCCTACTTGGGTCAAGCATTGTGCTTGTTCATAGGGCAGATAGCTTTTCCATGTACCTAAAGTACGGCTTTGATTTTGTGCCAAGCTGTTTTGTGTAATCAATAAGAGTAGGAATAAGCAAGAATATAGGAATGGATGCATGGATTTATTGGTATATTTTGAGGAAATTGTGTCGAAGTTACAAAAATAGTTACTGTTTTATTGTTAAAGATGAAAAAGGAATGGACTTAGTTGTATTGTGGAATTATATCCTTATACAATCTATCTTATAAGGTGATTTCGTTTGGTTTGATAATGGAGTAGATAGGCTCTTTTGGTTGGTGGGTTTAGAAAAGATTGTTG
>JAHDFT010000388.1:2543-5334 GCA_020628015.1 Bacteroidota bacterium | reverse complement strand
TAAGCACAAAATACTGTTTGAGCGTAGCGAGTTTATTTTGTGTAGGATTTTTGGAGCATTTTGCCGTTAAGAAATCCATACAGTCTTGATTTTTGCTTCTTTTCATCAAGGAAAAGAAGAGACAATAGTTGTTATCGAAGGAAACAATAAATGAATTACGGTCAAATATATATTTGACCTAAGATCACTTAATAGCCCTATTTTATTTCACAAACACCAATCCATTGACTAGGAAAGAACAAATCAGACAAGTTGCCCAGAATATGTTTAGAGAAAAGGGCTATGCGGCTACATCTATGCGTGATGTAGCGAAGGCGGTAGGTATAGAGGCAGCCAGCCTTTACAATCACATCAAATCGAAGGAAGAAATTTTACAACAAATTTGCTTTGGCATCGCAGAAGAATTTTTTGAGGAATTGAATAAGTTAAAAGATGCCGAAATGGATGCGGATGACAAATTGACCTCGGCAATTAAAGGACATATCAGGGTGATTACCAATAACTTAGATGCATCAGGTGTATTCTTGACCGAATGGCGATTCCTAAGCGAACCACATTTGTCTAAGTTCAAAGAGATGAGAAACCGATATGAGCGAGAATTTCAACGCATCGTATTACTGGGCATCAGACAAGAGACTTTCAAACCTACAGATATTAAATTGTACTGTAAAGCCCTCTTTTCTTCCATGAACTGGATTTACCAATGGTATGACCCAGAAGGGGAACACAATCCTGAAGAATTAGGTACTCGTTTCAGTTTAATGCTTTTAGATGGTTTGAGAAAATAAGCTTATTGGATGAATTATAATTGATCAGCTAATGATTATTTAGTGAAAAAAATAGGGAATATTCATTCAAAATCAACTCATGTCTCCAAAATCTAAGGATTTTACCCATTCCACCAGCTTGTCATCAAAATCTCCTGCTTTCCATTTATTTTCCCAATCCTCAATTTGATACAATTCATTAAAAAAGCGATCCTGTTCTTGACCAATCGCCAGAGCTTTAGAATAGCGAAGGTGACTAAATGTAACCATACTATACAAAGGAAAATAAGCTCCTGGATATTTTTCCTGTAATTGTTTCTCCACCTGCTTTCTAATAACAAAATTCGGATTAATCACCGCATCCCGCATCTCTATAAAATTATGCAAAGCCAATTCAGCAATCGCATCCGCATCAGGAATACGACTTTGTTGATAAGTCTCCAAAACACTTGGCCAATCTAAATCATCTGTTGAGCCAGCCGCTTCAATAATCCCATTCAATACGCTACAATCTTCAAAGCCTGAATTCATGCCCTGACCATAGAAAGGCACGATGGCATGAGAAGCATCCCCAATAAGCGCAATATTTTTTCCCTTAACCCAAGGATTACAACGAATCGTCACCAAAGAAGAAGTCGGATTCTCAAAGAAATCTTCAATCAATGTAGGCATTAAAGGCACCGCATCAGGAAAATGGGTCTGAAAAAAAGCTTGGACATCCGCCTCCGTTTGCAATTGCTCAAAAGAAACAACTCCTTCAAAGGAAAGAAAGAGCGTACAGGTAAAGCTACCATCCAAATTAGGTAAAGCAATCAACATAAAACTTTTCCTAGGCCAAATGTGTAAGGCGTTTTTATCCATCCGAAAAGAGCCATCTGGATTGGGAGGAATGGTGAGTTCTTTATAGCCATGTGGTAAAAAAGACTGCGAATAATTAAAACGATAAGTACGTTGCATACTAAAACGCACATTAGAAAAAGCCCCATCTGCCCCAAAAAGAACATCCGAAGCAATCGTTTCTAGTGCATTCGTTTGGGCATTTTCGATTTGAATCTCTCCTGTATTCAAATCAATTTTGCGGCATTTATTGTTAAAGTGATAATGGGTATTGGGCAGCGCATCCGCACAATCAATCATTAAGCGATTGAGTTCGGCACGAGAGACGGAGAAAATGGCTTTCCCATAATTACTATAGGGCTGCAAATGTTGATTCCCCTCCAAATCGTGGATCATACGTCCATACATAGGGATGGTAATGGCCTGAATTTCATCAGCCAAACCCACTTCGACAAGAGCTTTCCAGCCTCGATCACTCAATGCCAAATTAATCGAGCGGCCACCAATCGCATCCGCCTCACGAGGATCTCCACGACGTTCATAAACATGTACTTCAAATCCTTTTTGCGATAAATAGGCGGAAAGCAAAGAGCCAACCAAACCCGCACCAATAATGCTTATTTTTTGCATAAACGTGTTTTATCATTAATTCATTATCCTAATAAAATCATGTCCACCAAACAAAACTACCTCCAAAACCACTGGACAAAGTTATGGGAGGAAATCGGTATTTCCAATCCTTTACTCAGTTCCTTTTACAAAGAAATCACCAAAGCCTATCAACAAAGCAACCGACACTACCACAATCTGCAACACCTCTACCACATGTTGCAATTACTCCATCCTCACAGAGAGGAATTAGACAACCCTCAAGCAGTAGATATAGCGATCTTCTACCACGACATTATCTACCAAGCCCATCGCAAAGACAATGAATTACAAAGTGCCAACCTATCGGTCAAACGGCTGGAAAGCCTGAATGCACTAGATGCAGCGCAAATTGATTTGGTCAATGCGCTAATTCTTGCGACCAAAGACCACAAAGCCACACAAGACAGCAATGATTTTTACTATCTTCTAGATGCCGATCTAGCTATTTTAGGAACAGCAGCAGATATTTACGATCAATATGCTCGCAATGTCCGTTCCGAATACCGCATCTTCCCCAATTTTATTTACAATCCAGG
>JAHDFT010000388.1:0-2443 GCA_020628015.1 Bacteroidota bacterium | reverse complement strand
CTCGCAATGTCCGTTCCGAATACCGCATCTTCCCCAATTTTATTTACAATCCAGGTAGAAAAAAGGTCTTGCAGCATTTATTAGATAAGGAAAAACTTTATTATACCTCAGCTTTCAAGGAGCGTTTTGAAGCACAAGCGAAAAAAAATCTTTTACGGGAACTAAAATCCTATGAATGAGCTTGACAAAGACATTACAAGGATATGGACAGGCGGAACTTGAAATTTATACTTATAATAATTGCAAAAAAGATTGCATCATTATATACAATAGCCTATCTTTGTGAAACGTTTTGGGCTCATAGCTCAGTTGGTTAGAGCACCGGACTCATAATCCGTAGGTCCTAGGTTCGAGCCCTAGTGGGCCCACCAAAATGAAAACGTAGACGGTCAATAAATCTTGATAAATTATTTCAAGGTTTGTTGACCGTTTTTTTATGGCTATACGGGAACAGTAATGGAACGAAAATAAAATTTATTATTACTAAGTTAGTATTGCTAGATATTATGATTTGAAAATGGTAGTTTGTTACTGATTTTTTATTAAATTAGAATATGGGAGTATTTATTTCCTATTATATGCAATTTCTATTTTTTATCACTAATTTATCTTACTAGCAACAATGATTGGGAAAGCTCGTCAACTTAAACAGTTCATAAAAACGTATAATATCCAGGATAAGTACGGTTTAAAAAATGCAGTAAATTTTCATGTGAAGGATGAAGCTACACAACAATTGTTAAAAGTCTGTGTAGAAAAAAATATATTGACTGCCTTTCTAAAAGCAAGTTTCAATAGGCAACAAGAAATTAAAGCTTTTTGTAGAAGTCAAGAGAAGGTTTTACGATCTGGACCAAATGAATTAACTGCTGAAGGTGCAAAAACAGCGATTCGTTATTGTTTGTATTTGGCAGATGTGATTAAAGATGAGGATATTGCTAAAAGAGAACCTAAAAAAGGAAGTCCTAAAGAGCCATTCGTTGAACCACCTCAACCAACAGTAATCACACCTGTTGAAAAAGAGGATAAACCGCTAGAAAGGCCTAATACCTTTGTCAATTTGCCACCTATAAAGCCAATTAAGGAGGATAAAGGTGATACATCCTTGATGCCACAAAAAAAGAAGGATCGGCAATTGGTAAAAAAAAGAAAGTCAACACGTCAATTAAAAAAGCTACCAAAAGTAATACCAACTAATTATAGAGAAAGGATATGGAACAGTAATTTGCGTTGGCTTTTTTTGCTCTTATTTATTGGTTTATTGAGTTTTGGTTCATTTAAAGTATGGAATTTTTATAAAGACTTTACTGCACCTAAAAAATATTGTTTGGCTACGGGTTTACATATTCGAGAATACCCTGGAAAAGATAAGAAAAGCTTAGGAGGAGTAGGTTTTGGAGAGGAATTGATTTACTATAAAGATGTGCCTTCAAATAAAGAGCAGTGGTCAGAGGTCAAAGCTAGGAAGAGTGGGAAGCATGGTTTTGTAAACAGCGATTATATCGTATCTAAAAAATATTTTGAGGAGTTGAATAGCATTTTAGGTAGTGATAGCACTTTTTTTAAAATAGGCAAAACACATAACCGAAGAGCTTTAAAAACCTATTTTGAACAGAATAAGTATTGTGGGCTAATGCCTGAAGATATTAAGGTGGAGTTGTATAATGCAGATAACCTACCAGAATGTTATAGTTATTGGCAATTATTTACAAATAATCGTAGTAGTGTTTTGACCAAATTAGATTTAACAGGCAATGGAAAGAAAGATTTTGTATGTATACTAGATAATGCAAGAACTGATGCTAAAAAATTACTAATCATTACTTATGATAAGGACTTAAATCCGCATTATGAGGATAGAATTATAATCCCCAATAGTACACAGAATATTTTGCCTATTGAAAAGGTGAAGAGTAATCGAAAAAGGTATATTGGTAATTACAGAAATAATGGGGAAAAACTGAAAGAATCACTTCAACAGGATGCCTTTTATTTTGAGCATAAAAATGATGTTCAAGGCACAAACGAAACCTTCTTAATATACTTTAATCAGGAAGATGGACAATTCAAAAAGTATAAACAATAATACTGTCGGAGTAGGTTTTTTCTAGTTCTAAAATAATTGGGGGTAGAATGGAATATTTTTGATATAACTATCTTTTATTCTAGCCCTGAAGGGGCAAAAGCAATAGCGTAGGGCATCGCCCTACGAATACAAGTAAATAAACATTCAGCCCTGAAAGGGCGAAAGCCAAACCAAATAATTAGTTGATGTGTCCAGTATTAGATTGGTGGTCAAGTCCTTGTCCACACGGCTTTTACCCTTTCAGGGCTTATATAGACTAATCACTTTTCATAGGGCGATGCCCTATGCTAATGCTTATGCCTTTTCAGGGCGAAAGAAGATATACTCCCAAATATCTTAGAACTAGGGTTTTTCAAA
>JAHDFT010000387.1 GCA_020628015.1 Bacteroidota bacterium | reverse complement strand
CGTTTTTGCACCTGACTATCAAAGAAATAGCATTGATGATGTAGCTCAATTTATTGCTAAAAACAAACACCTTCCTAATGTCCCTTCTGCCAAAGAAGTAGTAGCTAATGGCATTGATGTAGCTCAAATGGATGCCACTTTATTGCGTCAGATTGAAGAATTGTGGTTACATGTGATTGATTTAAAGGAAACAAATGAACAATTAATAGAAAAGAATCAACAATTGAGTAAGCAGGTAGAAGGCTTATTAGAGAATGCAAAATAATCACATAAGATTTCTCTTTTTCTATTTGCAAAATTTATTTGTTCACTCTTTAAAACAATTATCATGAGAATATTGATAATGTTGATATTGTTGATGGGTTTTTCCTTACAATTATCAGCACAAGAATACTTCTATTATTATAAAGGTACTAAGATAGCTTTAGAACTAAATCCAGAATATATTTTTATATCTTCACCAGATAAAAATAGCGTAGATAAAGCTCGTATTAATGGAATAAACATTATTCCTAACTTTCCTAACAGCAACATAACACAAGAAGATAATACTGGTCAAATCTTAATGCAACCTCCTTACTTTAAAGTAAAACGTTCTGTAAAATTTTGGAAAGAAGTTCAGTTTAATCAGCAGTATTCCGAAGCTGACTATCTAGCACAAATACAAACGATTAGAGCCACTAATAGGGACATAGTTGTAGCTCCTTACTTTAAAACTGCAACAACGGATAAAATCGGCTTGTCGCATTTCTTCTATGTGAAGTTAAAGCAACAACAGGATTTGCCTTTATTATTGAAAGAAATTGAAAAATATAATTTAGAGTTAGTTGGTCATAATAAGTTCATGTCATTATGGTACACAGTAAGCGTTACTCCAAAGTCTCCAAATGCCCTGAAAATGGCGAATTTATTTTATGAGACAGGTTTATTTGAATATGCAGAGCCAGATTTAATGCTAAACTGGTCAGTAAATGATGCTCAAGGTACTACAGAAGTTGAACTTACTCCAAATGACCCTTTTTATACAGATCAATGGGGCTTAAATAATACAGGTCAAGGGTCTGGAATTGCTGGTATTGATATTAATGCAGAAGCAGCTTGGGATATCACTCTAGGAGACAATGTTAGAGTTGCTGTAGTTGATCATGGTTTTGAAATGAATCATCCAGACCTAGATGATAATACTATAGGTACAGGTTATGATACCGAAACAGGAACAAGCCCAGCAAATGTTTGGGGACCTCATGGAATAGCCTGTGCAAGCATCATTGGGGCAGAAGGTAACAATAGCGAAGGTATAAGTGGTGTAGCTCCCAATACTGGTCTAATTTCTATTAGTCAACCATTTGGTGGAACTAATAGTACGCAAGAATTAGCAGATGGTATTTCTTGGGCTTGGGATGATGGAGAAGCAGATGTAATCAGTAATTCTTGGGGAGGCGGATCACCTTCCAGCCTTATAGATGATGCCATAAGTGATGCACTTACTTTAGGACGAGGAGGTTTAGGTAGCATTGTTGTTTTTGCAACTGGAAATTCCAATAACGGGGTTAAGTATCCTGCTAATGGTAATGATGATGTACTAGCTGTAGGAGCTATGAGTCCCTGCGGAGAACGTAAACAACCAGGCTCTTGTGATGGAGAGGGTTGGGGAAGCTGTTATGGACTTGAATTGGATGTTGTAGCTCCAGGTGTTCTGATTCCTTCAGCAGACAGACAAGGTGATGTCGCAGGATGTGGAGATTACAATCCTAGTCCTTGTACAGCTAGTGCATATAGTAATCAAGACTATCATAGCCGATTCAATGGTACCTCATCAGCTTGTCCACACGTCGCAGGTATTGCTGCTCTTGTATTAAGTGTCAATCCCAGTCTTACAGTTCAAGAAGTCAATGACATTATTGAACAATCTGCTCAGAAAGTAAGAATCGATTTGTATACTTATTCTACCACAATAGGCCGGCCAAATGGAACTTGGCACAATGAGATGGGCTATGGTTTGGTTGATGCTTATGAAGCAGTCCTTTTAGCCCAACAATGTGCAAATAATTTAACCCTCAATAGTGTTACCGTCTATCCACCAAGTATTGTTGATAATGAGGTTAGCGACTTCATCACCGCCTCTAATTATATCATTCAATCAGGAGCAGATGTTACCTTCGATGCAGGTCAAAAAATCGAACTTTTACCTGGCTTTGATGCTCAATTAGGAAGTAACTTCTTAGGAGTTATTGATGGTTGCAATGGCATGTATAAGGGAGAAACAAATGATCCTATTATACTAGCCCCAACAACAAATGAAGCAATTAGCTCCATAAAGTGTTATCCCAACCCTTTCAGCTCAAATACCACTATTTTCTATACCCTATCCAACGAACAAAATGTTTCTCTAAGCATTTTATCAACAACAGGACAGGAAATTGTGAATTTACTGGATAATACAGCACAAAGTGCAGGAAAGCATGAAATACAATTTAATGGACAGGATTTACCTAAAGGCATGTACTTCTATCGTTTTACAGATGGAACAGGTACAAACCATACAGGTAAAATGATGCTTGTAGACTAATAGATTGTAATACTAGTAGTTTCATCTATTAATCAAATCAAAAAGCCTCCTAATCCTTTCAGATTAGGAGGCTCATCATTTTCACCTCGTTTATTCAATATAATATATACTACGCCCCACAACTATCACAATTTGGATCATCAATACTACAAGCATTCCCATTCTTTACCTTCTCCAAATCACTCGCACTAATATTCACCTCATTCATTTGCTTATAGCCATTACCATAACGTCCATTACCATTACCATTCCCGTTAGCGTTAGTATAAGCATCTATAGTCTCTGGCTTGAAGGCTTTAGACATATCGACGGTGAATTTGATTGGTTCCGCAGCCGCTTTAGTACGTAGATAGTACATTCCCGTCTTCAGTCCTCTTTGCCAAGCATAGAAATGCATGGAACTGAGCTTTTTATAATTCGCATCCTGCACAAAGACATTCATACTTTGACTTTGACAAATAAACGCACCTCGATCTGCTGCCATATCAATAATCGCTTTTTGCTTAATCTCCCATGCGGTCTTATACAAATCCTTCAACTCTTGTGGAATGCCTTCTACTGCTTGAATAGATCCATTATTGGCAATCAAGGCATTCTTCATCTCATCATTCCACAAACCTAAGCGAATGAAATCTTTGAGCATGTGTTTATTCACTACAATAAACTCCCCAGAAATCACCCTTCTAGTATAAATATTAGAAGTATATGGCTCAAAACACTCATTATTACCCAAAATCTGAGAAGTGGAAGCCGTTGGCATAGGAGCCACTAGCAAACTATTTCTCAAACCGTGTTTTTGGATAGCTGCTTTTAAACCTAACCAATCCCAACGATCAGAAGGTGTTACACCCCAAAGATCAAATTGTAATTGTCCCTTACTCGTTGGTGAGCCTTCAAAAGTTTCATAGGCACCATGTTCCTTCGCCAATTCATTAGAAGCGGTCAAAGCCGCAAAATAAATCGCCTCGAAAATATCCTTATTCAACTGTCTTGCCCCTTGACTTTCAAAAGGTAAACGCATCATAATAAAAGCATCTGCTAAACCTTGTACACCAATACCAATTGGTCGATGTCGCATATTGGAACGACGAGCTTTTTCTACAGGATAGTAATTAATGTCAATTACCTTATTCAAATTGCGAGTGACAATCTGGGTAATTTCTATTAGTTTTTCAAAGTCAAAGCCTTCTTCACTAACAAATTTAGAAAGATTGATAGAAGCGAGATTACAAACTGCTGTTTCCTCTTTAGAGGTATACTCAATGATCTCTGTACAAAGGTTACTAGAACGAATTGTCCCCAAATTCTTCTGATTCGACTTCTCATTACAAGCATCCTTATACAAAATATAAGGCGTTCCCGTCTCAATTTGAGCATCCAAAATGGCAAACCATAATTCCTGCGCTCGAATCGTCTTTCTTGCCTTACCTTCTCTTTCATATCGCTCATACAATTCCTTAAATTCTGCTCCATACACATCGAATAAACCTGGAGCTTCATTGGGACAGAATAGCGACCAAAGTCCATCCGCTTTCACTCGTTCCATAAACAAATCAGGAATCCAAAGCGCATAGAATAAATCCCTTGCACGCATTTCCTCCTTACCATGATTCTTTTTCAAATCCAAAAACTCATGAATATCTGCGTGCCACGGCTCTAAATAAACCGCAAAAGCTCCCTTTCGCTTTCCACCGCCTTGATCTACATAACGAGCCGTCGCATTATAGACCCTCAACATAGGCACCAAACCATTCGACTCTCCATTTGTGCCCTTGATATAACTCCCCTTCGCACGAATATTATGCATACTAATACCAATTCCCCCAGCAGATTGAGAAATTTTAGCACATTCAGCAAGGGTATTGTAAATGCCTGTAATGCTATCATCTTCCATTGCTAGTAAAAAGCAGGAAGATAATTGAGGTTTTGGAGTTCCTGCATTAAATAAAGTGGGCGTAGCATGGATAAACCACTTTTGCGACATCAAATCATAGGTTTGAATTGCTGCTTCAATATCATTTTGGTGGATGCCCAAAGCTACTCGCATAAATAAATGCTGTGGACGTTCCTGTACCTGCCCATTCATCCTCAATAAATAGGATTTTTCCAAAGTTTTGAAACCGAAAAAGTCAAAGCTATAGTCTCGGCTGTATATAATCGTAGAATCTAGTAAGTCCTTATGTTTTTGTACAATCGCATAGATTTCATCCGAAATCAGGGCTGCACGCTCCCCCGTTTTCGGATCAAGATAATGGTACAAATCTTCAACAGTAGCAGAGAAAGATTTCTTTGTATTTTTATGCAAATTCGATACAGCAATTCTAGCCGCTAAGATCGCATAATCTGGATGCTTAGTTGCCATCGTTGCTGCCGTTTCTGCCGCCAAATTATCCAACTCTGTAGTCGTTACCCCATCATAAATCCCTTGTACAACTCGTTGTGCTACCTTAATTGGCACCACATGTACAGGATTCAAGCCATAACATAGGCGTTCGATTCGAGAGGTAATTTTATCAAATTTAACGGCTTCACTTTTGCCACTTCTTTTTACTACGTACATATATTAATTTATCTGAATTTAGTAATGGTAAAATTGATGTATTCTAATCTAGTAGAATGTTCCATTTGGTTTGCTTTTCTACTGGATTACAATAAAAAGTAGAAATAGATTATTCTTGGGAACGAGTGAAAAATAAGTGTACAAATTTTGGTTAGTAACGAGTGAAAAATAAATTCCCGATTTTGATTAGGCAAATTTGACACTAG
>JAHDFT010000386.1 GCA_020628015.1 Bacteroidota bacterium | reverse complement strand
AGGGCGATGCCCTATGCTAATGCTTATGCCCTTTCAGGGCGAAAGAAGATATACTTAGAACTAGAAATTTCTTAATCTTGCTAAAAAAAGAAATCGTGCATATTCATAAACGCCAACCATACTTTATTATTAGCTGGATAAGTAGGCTACTATTACTACTATCCTTCATGATTTATATGCCTATAGCTAGTCATGCCGAATCACCGCCTTTTGGTTATAAGGTCAAAAAAGTGGTGATAGATGCAGGTCATGGAGGTAAAGATCCAGGCTGTAGAGGGAAACATAGCCGAGAAAAAGAAATCACATTAGCCATTTCCTTGAAACTCGGTCAATATATTGAGAGCAAATTTAAGGATGTAAAGGTCATTTATACCCGTAAAAAGGATGAATTTATTCCTTTACACCAAAGAGCTACTATCGCTAATAAATCTGGTGCTGATTTGTTTATCTCTGTACATTGCAACGCTTCCAAATCAAAAGCCTTTGGAACAGAGACTTTTGTAATGGGATTGGATAAAAGTACCAATAACCTAGAAGTAGCAATGCGAGAAAATGCGGTGATCCAATTAGAAACGAATTATCGCTCTTTTTATGATGGATTTGACCCTAGTGATCCTAAAACAAAGATTATTTTTTCGCTTTACCAAAATTCCTACCTCAACCAGAGTATTAACTTAGCCTCTGAAATTGAGAAAGAGTTTAAAAATAAGGCCAAAAGAAATAGTCGAGGAGTCAAACAAGCTGGTTTTCTAGTTTTGTACAAAACTGCCATGCCTAGTGTACTAGTCGAAACAGGTTTTTTGACCAATTCTATAGAAGAAAAGTTTTTGCGTTCTAAAGATGGACAAGCCTATATCGCTTCTGCCATATTTAGAGCATTTAAAAAATATAAACTAGGATTAGAAAAACAGGAATCGGGAAGTATTGAATTTCCTGAGTTTTTTAAACACTCTTTACATTATAATGCTTATTGGTTGGAAGGAAAAATAGCAACAAAAGAGGAGCAAAAAAAAGAGCAATTATATTATACGATTGTTGCGGATGGTTGTTTGATTGAAAGGTTAGAAGACTTGTAGTAATTTAAAAATAAAAAAAAGGAACGGAAAGAGAGTAGCGTTTCTCCCCTTGCTAACTCTCTTGCCCGTTCCCGTAAGTAAAAGTGATCTACCGAAAACCCTAATGCATTGTAAATATACGAGTAACAGTTTCTATTTTTTGTACCAATAATTTAAGCATAATAACAATTCTAAAAAAAGATAATACATTAATGGCTGATTTTGTCACTAAAATGTTATTTTTTTACCATTCACAGATTGCTGAAATTCAGTATTTTTATTGTTTATCAATTGTCAAAATGTTTTTTTTATTCACACTTCCTTTTTATAGCTCCCCTTTTCGTAAAAAAAATGAATTGCACCATACATAACACCTTAATACTCTTTTTATACTAAAGTCATATTTATGATCAGCACTTGATTGACTAAAATAAAATGGGGATTTTTGAGCAAGCCCCTATTGAACCTTTTTTAAATAAAATTAATATGCCTCCTTATATTTTCATTGCTATATCTGCCTTTGGTATTGTAGCTGGTTTAATATGGCTACAATTATATGATCAAGCATTAGGAAAAGAAGAAAAAACGACGAAAGATCGCAAATACTTCCTTCCTGTTGTTTTATTAGGCATTATTGTCTGTTTGTTGATTGGTTTATTTACTCAATTTTTCCAACCAGGAGAAAAAGATTCTGTTTGGCGAGATTATATTGCCCTTAAACAGGATTTGGAGCAAGAGTTGGAAGAATGGGAAAAGTATGATTATCCTTTTTTGGATACTTTAATTGTAGAAAAAAAGCGAATGTTGGTCGTTATTGAGGACAATATGCGCTTTATTGATGGCAAATCTGCTATTGATGATGATTTTGCAGAATCTAAGGCAGACTTACACATGTTTCAACAAAGAAGACATCTTCACGCCAAGCAATTGGTCAATATGATCCGACAAAGGGAACATGAAAATATAGATAAGGTCTTGGAGCTAGAAGATATGGTAGCTGAATTGGAGCATAATATTTTGACCTTAGAATACGAATTAGAAAGTAGAAAAAAGGACAAACAAAGAATTGCCAGCCTAGAAAAGCAATTAAAACAATCAGAAGCAGATCGAAAGAAATTGGCTTTGGAGCTGGAAAAGGAGAAAACAGAACGGCAACAGATGGTGGCTATTTTTGAGCGAGAAAAAATCACCAATGAAAAACTCATGGCCGAAATCAGCCGCCTCAATTTAATGCTTTTAGATCAAAATGATTTACAAGGAAAAATTACCCAATTACAAAAGGAAAAAGATCAATTAAAAGTATTGGTAGCTAATATGCAGACCCAATTGGTTAAAGAAGATGAGCCAGAAGTTGACCTTGAAGAAGCTTATAATTTACAACAGTTACAAAAGGCAAATAAGCGTATTGATTCTCTTCAAGATTCTTTAATTATTTATAAAGAACAGCTAAAAGCTTTAAAAATTAAACCTAAAAATAAGCCTTATGAGGCAGTAAGGGTCAGCAATGATAAAAAAATGAATCTCCTAGAACAGGAATTGATTAAAAATGCCATGACCATCGAAGCACTCAAAGATCGGCTGCGAGAAGTGACGGTTAACGCTTATTTTGTGTACAAGGATGAAACAACTGAGGAAACAATTATTCCTTTGAGTGAAAATGGCTTGGGCTTGACCTATCTCAAATACTTCTTTTCCAAAGGCAGATTTGCTTTTAATGGAGAAACGCCTCCTATTGTGTTAGAATTTGAAGTTGATGAGCAGATTTTTACCGATCCAATTGTCAAACTCAATCTACAAATCATTGATGAAGTCAATCAAAGCAAGGTCGTTGATGAGGAGGTTTTTGTACATAAAGGAGAGAAATTCTACAAGCAAATCACCAATAAACAATTCAAAGAAGAGAATAAATACTCCATTAAGATTTTATATGGCAATGAGGATTTGGTAAAAGGTGGGGTAAAGAAATTTGCTATGAAACGGAGAGCTTGATTAGGAGCAATTTAATGTAAAAGTCCCCCCTTATTGATCACTCACCCTTCTCCCAAAACTCTACACTATCGGATAAAACTACTAAGTACTATACATGAGTCCCCATCTTTGTCGATACTTGCTATTAACCCTCATTAGCACCTGCTTTATTACTGTAACAACACAAGCACAAAAAAAATCCATCCAACTTATTCCACAAGAGGGTTTCGGCACCTATCAAATCAACGATTTGGCGGTGGACGGGCAAGATACGTTATGGGTAGCCACCAATAAAGGCTTAATACAACAAAATGGTATCTTTTTAGAGGAAATCACCTATGTTGGCTCCATTAATTACCTCCTCATTGACCAAGACAGTAATAAATGGCTAGGAAAATACGATGGACAAGTATGGCACTTTAGTCATCCCAAAAACATCTCCACGATCTTCAAACCTGATTCTATAGATAAAAAATACAACCGAGGCATTACTACGATTCATCGAAACCAACACTGGCTTAGTTTTGGCGATGCATCAGGACATTTGCACATTATGGATATAGACCATCCGAATCCTATCAGCATTGAGTCCATTCCACTAGAAGGTAATATCCACAGTCTATTTATTGATTTGGATCATTATAGTTATTTAGGCAGTAGTGAAGGCTTATGGCAGAAAAAACGAGATCGCAAATGGAAGCAGCTAGAGGGTTTATTAATGGTCAAAAGCCTACAAAGCCATAATGAACAAGTCTGGGGCATCGGTTTGACCACAAAGCACGAATTGGCGGTTATCCGACTCAATATAATAGAAGAATACAGTCATTTTCCCTTGACCTGTCTACCTCCCATCACCATCCATCACCTCAATGATATGGTCATTGACCACTACGGGCGAATGTGGATTGCGACGGATAATGGATTGATACAATACCATATATATGAAGGCACTTGTAAATGGATCGACACCAGCCCACAATTAACCATCATCGACCACCTTGCCCTCACCTCCGATCAACAATTATGGCTGGCCGCAGAAAGTGGAGCCTTGTTCTCCCTGCAACTCGATCCACCTCCTACAGATTCCCTGTACACCAATCAAGCCATTTATCAATCGCCTACAGATCTATCTTGTGAGGATACCTTAATTTTATCGCATTTACACTTTGAAGTCAATCGCCTCGACTTCCTCCAAGCCGAAGCCGCCGAACAACAACTCACCGAATTGGCGAATTATTTGGTCAACAATCGAGATTTACGCCTACAACTATTCATACACACCAGCAAAGGCGAATCCCCCGAAGCCATGCTCGACCTCGCCAAAGCCCGTGCAGATTTTCTTAAATCTTATTTTCGTTCCAAAGGCGTATCTAAAAAGCAATTACATTTTATTCCTAAAGGCATGTCTGCCTTGCTCTATCCCGATCCGCAAAGAAGTGAGGAGCGTCGGGCGAATCGGAGAGTGGAGGTGGTGGGGGTTTGTGAATAGGATGGGTAGGATTTTTAAGATGGATAAGATGAATAGTATAGAATGGGTAGGATGGAAAGAATTGTAGGTAATTCAATTATTACACGCAATGATTATAATCCCCTAATAAACTGATTTGTCGCTTTTTTATCAAAAATCACCTTGATAGGAATGGTCAAACCTGCTATTACCGAACAAGTCATCTCACCCGTTTGCGACTTCAACTCCAATTCATACTTACCATTTCGCAAAATATACTGTTCCAATACCATTTTCTCTGGATCAATGAGCCAATATTCTGTCACCTGATGTTGTTGATAATCTTTAAACTTAATTCCTCGATCCCTTTTGGCCGTACTTTTAGAAAGCACCTCAACAATTAAGTCTGGTGCAGGAAAGAATTTTTGTCCCTTTTGAAAGGCTTTAGCTTTTTCTTGCTTAAAAAAACACAAATCGGGTTCATAATCATTCCGAGTTAATTTGATTAAAAGTTTCTCAATACCAACAAATCCTAAATCCCGATCTACGACATAAGTATCTATAATCTTATATAGATTCCCATTGACCTCATTATGTTCCTTAATAACAGGCGAATGCACAATCACCTCCCCATTAATAAATTCCGATTTATGAATTTCTGATATGTTTTCATAGAAGTCAATTCGTTTTTGTTTTTCTAACTCAAAAGCTTTATTCAATTTATTAATCAATAACGGAGCTTCTGGTAAAGCTAGAATTTTTTCTATCAATTTGGTATTTATATTGGCAATCATTAGGAGTTTGACTATGGTTTTTATTAAGAATAATAAGTGCTATGAAGATAAAATAGTTTTAGGACAATGGCAAAT
>JAHDFT010000385.1:2646-5363 GCA_020628015.1 Bacteroidota bacterium | reverse complement strand
ATTACAAATGAAAGCTTAAAAATGCCTCTTGGCATACATGGAGAAAGATTAGACCTTTTACTTTCTAATTTCACAAAAGAAGAATTACAAGAACTAGAAAAATATAAATATGTCATTAATTGGCTAGATGAAATCATATTAGATAAGGAAAATAGTATTGCTATTAATGATTTTAGTGCTAAAGGAAAGTCTACTTTATTTTTTTCAGATAAATTTATGAAAAAGAACCAACGATTTAATATTGATAATGCTAATGAAGGCATTCTACATATTTTATTTTATTTAGCTCTTTTTATTAGTAAGGATACCCCTCAATTTTTTGCTATAGATAATATTGAAACAGCACTTAATCCACAACTTTGTAGACACTTGACAGAAGTATTATCTACTTTGAATCCATCCAAACAAGCCTTAATTACGACTCATAATCCTGCTATTTTGGATGGTTTAGACTTGACAAATGATGATATACGCTTATTTGAGGTCAAAAGAAATACAGATGGGCATACCAAGTGTAGAAGGATACAATTCAAAAAGGGAGTTGACACCAAAAAATTCAAACTCTCTGAAATGTGGATGAGAGGATTACTAGGGGCGATTCCTAAACATTTTTAAGATTATATTAACGTTTAAAAAGCTTCCCCTTAATATAAGTACTCAAAAAAACCTCCTTATAACTCGTCCCCAGCGGCACCTCCTCCTTACCAATATAAATCGTATCCACATCAATCGAATCAATCGCATTGACATTGATAATATAGGACTTACTCACACGAGCAAAAATGGCGGCAGGTAATTTGGAATAAATCGTTTTGATATTCATGGCGGTCATGTATTTATCCTTTTGGGTAAAAATCATGACATAATCCTTCAAACCTTTGATATACAGGACATCTTTGTAGTAAAGTTTAAAATATTTGCGATCTGCTTTGATATAGAAGTATTCTTCTTGGATGTCGGTCAATTCGCTTTTGTCCTTGCGATTGAGTTCCACAATATCCCTCGCTCGATTCACCGATTGATAGAATCGCTCAAAACGAATCGGTTTCACCAAATAATCAAAAACCTCCAATTCATAAGCTTCTAGGGCAAATTGAGGATAGGCGGTGGTGAGAATGACAATCACATTCGACTGCAAGGTTTTAATAAAATCCAAACCCTTTAAGCCTGGCATTTCAATGTCCAAAAACATTATATCAACCTCATTGGCTTTTAAAAAATCTCCTGCTTTAATGGCATTTGGAAATTGCCCCTTGATCTCTAGCCAGTCCAATTCCTTGACATTTAGTTCAATGCCTTTTCGAGCTAGGGGTTCATCATCAACAATAATGCAGGAAATCTTTTTCATAATATAGTATTATAAATCTTCTAGGACTAACTTTACCTTATATTTCCCTCCAACTTCCTCAAATTGGAGATCATGTTTATCAGGATACAAGAGCTGAATCCGTTTTTGAATATTTTCCAATCCAAAACCACCATATTCGGAGTCATTTAAATGCCCATCTCTTCGCCCAATTGTATTTTCAATCACAAAGATAAGCTCTTTATCTTGGTGTAACCACTTTATTTGAATTTCTTCCTGCTCCTCAGTAGCCAATTGACTATGTTTGCAGGCATTTTCTACAAAAGGTAAAAACAATAAAGGCGGCACCGCAATATTATTCATATCTCCTTCCAAAACAATATCCGTCACCAAATTTTCTCTTCGCATCTTTTCTAAATCCAAATATTGCTGAATAAAACTAATCTCTTGGTTTAGGCGGACTGTTTCCTTTGTCGCATCATAAGTTTGATAACGCATCAAATCCGATAATTTCAAAATGACATCAGGTACCGCTTTCGGACTTTCTCTGGATAAGACATAAATACTATTCAATACATTAAATAAAAAATGGGGATTCGCTTGTTTTTTCAAGTAATTCAACTCGGTTTCATGCTGTATTTTTTGCAATTCAATCAATCTTTGATGACTCAAGTGGTTGATTTTAGATATTTTAATGGCTAGAGCAATGCCTAGTAGACCTGCTGTAAATAAAGCATCCGTAAAGGCTCCCCAAAAAGTTAAAGCACACTCTCCACAATCTATATCATTCCAAAAATAAAGCCCATCGAGTATCAATATATTCAGGACTACAGATAAGCCAGTTAATAAAAAGTAAGTTAGAAATTTTTCCTTTTGATAGAATTTAGGAATGAGGTAATACAAATTGAAATAAACCATAGCCACATCAAGCAAAAAACCGATTGCAAAAATCCATTTATATTCAATAGCCTCTGTAACGCCAAAAAAAGATAAGAATTCATCTAAATAGGTTACTGACCAAAAAAGCAGGTGACGCAAAGGCCAAAAAGATCGCCCATATATAAAATTATGCATATTCATTGTACCAGCATTGAGAAAATCCTTGAAAAAAGCAAGGAAGTTTTTAATACACAAAGATACGGCTTCTATGTGTGGAATATTGCCTGAAAAGTATAATAAAAACGAGGGTTCGTATAATAAAAACAGCGGTTGGTATAAAATCGAATTTTACAAAAAAAATCTTCTTTTTAGGGCAATAAAATTCTAGTCAGTAAAAGCCTTTGAGCCATTTTTTCCTCCAAAAAACCAAGTATAAAAGAACAGATTGGAAGTATACAAAAAACCAGCTTTGGTATAAATTGCCCCCCTGCATATTGATTTTTAGTTTAAACTTGTAAACAACAAGCGAAAC
>JAHDFT010000385.1:0-2546 GCA_020628015.1 Bacteroidota bacterium | reverse complement strand
TAATTCACAAATTAAATTTCAATCTATTGAAGCAACGGTACACTACTTTATCTAACATTTTTTAAAATCAAAACAAATGAAAAATCAATTTAAAGTTTTAGTTGCCCTATTTAGTCTCGTAATTTTGACCTATTCTTGTAAGGATGAAGAAGTTTTTGAGATTCCTCTGGATGAAGAAGCTCAAACCCATAATAATGAGACTGCTGGTCATCTTGCCAGAACATGCGGAATGACCCAAAAGATGGACAAATTACTGTCTGATCCCACTTACCGACAAAAACATGAGAAAAAGTTAAAAAAAGTGGAAGCTGTTTTGCAGAACTTCGCTTATAAATCAGCTTGTACTAGCCCCATTATAATCCCTGTGGCTGTGCATTTCCAAAATGCTACGAATACAAATCTTGCTTGTTTAAGACAACTCGCACAGACACAAATTGATGTTTTAAATGCAGATTTTGCTGGCACCAATAACGACATTAGCAAATGGGATCAAGCAGCATCTTATTTTCCAGGAGTTTCTAATGGTGAAGCCTGTATTCGTTTTTGTATTGCGGATCAAAATCACCCTGCTGGCTTTGGATTAAGCAATGGAGACCCTGCTGTAACATTAAACAAAACCTCTGGAGACGAAAATAATAGTTGGAGAGGTTATATGAATATTTTTGTCCAAACAAACACAGGTGTTTTAGGTTATGCGCCTTTGGGTGGTTCTGGAAATGGTGATGGTGTGGTGATTGATGCAATGGCTTTTGGTTCTGGTAATGGCTGTGGAAATATTGCCCCAGATGAGCCTTATAATTTGGGACGAACCTTAACCCACGAAGTCGGACACTATCTATTACTAGATCATATTTGGGGAGATGGCTGTAATACAGATGATGAGGTAGCAGATACACCAGACCAGAAAAGTGATTATTACGGTTGTCCTTCTCTAACCGAAAGTTCTTGTGGTTCTCGTGATCTGCATATGAACTATATGGATTATGTCAATGATGCTTGTATGTATATGTTTAGTGCTGGACAGGTGAGCCGTATGGAGAGTTATATCGCTAGTAGTTTGGCCAATTTGACGAATAATGCGAGTAGTAAATGTAGTGAGGTAAATGGTGGGACAAGTGATGGAGGAAATGGCGGAGGAACTGATGGAGGCACTACAGAAACATGTACCACACCAAGTCAAGCAACTGTTCAAAACCTTAGTAGCTCGCAAGTAAAATTAACTTGGGCAGCACAGCCAGGTGCAAGTAATTACCTTTTACGCTATAGCAAAGTTGGCTCCACAGAATGGGCTTTAAAACATGGGCTAAGTACTTCGCAAACTCTAACAGGATTAAGCTCCAATACACAATACCAATATCAATTGGTCACTAAATGCCCTTCTGGTTGGACGAGTTGGTCAAGCCTTTACACTTTTACAACTACTGGCGGCTCAACAGGTGGTGGTAGCAATTGCAACGGGGAAGAGGTAACGATCAAAGTAGTTTTAGATGAATATGGTTCCGAGACTTCATGGGAATTGGTCAATGAAAGTGGAAATACGGTTACTACTGGTGGCACTTATACTGACTATCAGGAAGGAGCAGTAAAAAGCAAAACGGTTTGTCTCCCTAGAGCTTGTTATACGCTTTATTTAGATGATGCTTATGGGGATGGTATTTGCTGTGATTATGGGAATGGTTCTTTGGAAGTGATCAATCAAGGATCAGTCATTGCAGAATCAGATGGCTACTTTGGTTACTATGATATTATTGATTTTTGTGTCGGAGAAGCAGGCTTAAGAAAAGTTGATCAACGCAAAGACACAAAAGACAAGAGTAAAGCAAAAAAAATGTAATGTTAGATGATTTTTAAACAAACCTTATAGGTTTTTGGGTCAAGCAGCAATGTTTTAAAAACGTTGCTGCTTTTTTTTGTTTGTTATAGTCGTCATAATGCTAGTATCTAATGATTTTTGGGTAAATTTATAATCAAAAGAACAGCATTAAAAAATGACAACTTATGGAAAAACCATTTCTCTCCAATAAAAACATGCCTGAAAAGGAATACGAAAACCGTATTATTCGAGGCATGTATGTCAATAATCCAATCTGGCAATATGTGGTTTTTGTGCCGCTCATTTTACTCACCACTATTTATTCCTTATTCTGGTTAAAGATGGCTTGGTGGGGATTTCTACTAGGCTTTAGCATCAGTATAGCCTTCTGGACGGTTTTTGAATATGCCTCCCATCGCTATTTTTTTCACGCCAATCCTAGCAATAAATGGATACGAAAAATATTAGATAGTGTACATTGGGCGCATCATGAATATCCCAAAGATAATCGAATTATGTTGGTTAATCCTTTGATCAGTTTACCCGTAGCTGCCCTTGTATATGCCATTTTTTATGGATTAATTGGTAATTATGCTTATCCTTTTATCACTGGGGTAATGGCGATTTATTTATTGTATGATTGGTTTCACTTCGCTTCTCACAATAAAAACTATAATAATTGGTGGTTTCAACTCATGAAACGACATCATATGAAACATCATTATCAAGATGA
>JAHDFT010000384.1 GCA_020628015.1 Bacteroidota bacterium | reverse complement strand
GTTCTTTTTTGTTCTGCTATATAATAACGAATGTGTGGAGAAAATTTAAGATTAGCAGCTCTATAGTTACTAACTGGACTTGTGACAAAAAGTTTTTTCTCCCTATGCTTTCTAAATAAATGCGACTTCACTAACACATCGCCATAAATCCCTATTTTAGGAGCCTTCTTCAAGCGTTTCCCAACAGCCATACCTTGACAATGCTTCAAAGATAGACCCAAGAATTCATTGGATACGTCTGGAAAAAAAACGGTATAACTAGTTACTGTAGCTCCCACAATTGCATTAAATTCTAATTGATGCGTTGCTTTTGTATCCTTGTATTTTAACTTTTTTTGTGCTTGCCCTTCATTGGATAAAAGCAAAACTAGGACTACGGTTATACAGGTGATGATCGTCAATTGTTTCATGGTGAATGAATATTTAATAATAATCAATGATTGGATTTAATGCTTATTAGACGAAATAAAGATATTGATTTTTCTATTTATTTACATCTATAAATAAGCTCATTTCACCAATTTCAATGTCACCATCTCTTCTCCATTATTAATTTGTAATAAATAGATACCTGTACTAGTAGAGGGCAAATCCAATACGATTTCGGCTGATGAATTTAAAGAATTATAATTACGTACTTGTCTACCATTTACATCATATAAAATAATGTCTAATGGAGCTTGCCAATTTTCCAAGCCTTTGAGGTAAACTTTGTCTTTTGATCCATTCGTATACCAATAAGGTTGTGCATTGTTTAAATCATTAATCGGTTCATTTCCCAAAGGATAGCTTTGCTCAAACCACATTAATCCACCATTATAAGTCCCAACAATCATATCCAGTAGACCATCATCATCCAAATCTGCTATAGCGGGTGCGCTATATTCAGATAATGTATTAGGAATCACACTTTGTCCCAATTGTTCAAAAGTGCCATCTTCATTGCCTTCAATATTTCCAAAAAGGAAAATATCACCTGTAATGGCTCCTATAAACAATAATAATTCCCCATCTACTTCAGTCATCATAGGATAAGGATAGGCTTCTGTGGTAAAAGTCCCTTCATCAAAAGCAGAACGGATGTCAATTCCCCCAAAAAATTTATTAGGAACACTACTAAAAGCGTATTTAGTAGCTGTTCCTACATTCTCATAATAATACATACCCCCATTCTTATGCCCTACAATTAAATCTAGCAAACCATCTTCATTCATGTCTATCAACTGTGGAGTAGCGACCTGTATAATATCCATACTTCGACCTGCTTCATCTCTTAAAGGTCCTATGTATAAAAAATTGGCTTCTCCATTATCATTCGGATTATTTTCATACCAAAATAAAAAGCCATTATCTACCCCCACAATCATATCCTTATCCCCATCTCCATCAATATCACCAAAGGTAGGTTTATACCATTCCCTATGCTCAATATCTGTTGCAATATCATTAAAAATATTGACCCAATTGCGGTCAATCAATTCAAAAGCTGGCTCAGTCGCTGTTCCGATATTCTCATAGAGGGCCAAAGCACCCTCATGAGCATCATTGGCATTCCTATAACCAAAATTCCCAATCACCAAATCTAGCAAGCCATCGGTGTTATAATCGAAAAATACTGGGAAAGCAACTCGATTCACATCAATCATTTCCCCAACAATAAAAGATTTATTGCTTAGGGCAAAAGTGGTGCTGTCTGGATTGTCTACATTTTCATATAACCAAACATTTTCACTATGTAGAGATTGTGGAACTGTATTCGGTGCAACCACCAAATCTAGTAGGTCATCTCCTGTGGCTTCTACTAGGAAAGAAGCGACAAAATTGGGGATATTGGTCGAGATATTATAGGTCGGAAATCGTTTTTGTTGGGAGGTCATGACCGCATAATCCTTAGAGCCACCATTTCTCAAAAAAGTCAATTGCTTGGAAGAAAAATCTCCGATCAATAAATCTACATCCTCATCAAAATCATAGTCAAAGGCGGTAATAGTAGAACCTGGATGTCTTCCACCACTTGCTCCTTGTTCGGTCTTAAGCCCTTCACAACCTGTTTGTAATTCAATATCTGCTGATTGTGGATTCTCAAAATATTCTCCCCAACAATCGGATACTTTAGTAAAACTCAAACCCTCACAAGCTTCCCCATTTTCTACAGATTGGTTTTGATAATAGTGGAGGTGAATACCAGTATCATCATAGGTCAAAATATCCAAATCACCATCACCATCCACATCCACAATAGCGGGAATATCCACAGAAGCCACCAATAAATTGAGCCCATCATCAAATAATAATCGCTCTTGCACCAATTCAAATTGAATCGCTCCTGTTGCATCGTATTGTCCTTTATAAACACTAATGCCATCCCCTTTAAAAGCGGTAAAAAGATCCCCTACACCATCACAATTATAATCCGTTACCAATACCCAGTCCTTTATTGATGGGAAATTCGCCTTATAATTCAATGCAGGAACAAAATTAGAGGCATCCGTTGTACTGCGTAGCATGGGAATCAAAATATTCCCACTACGATCAAAGACCAATAAATCTAGTATTCCATCATTATCCAAGTCAATATTACTGAATTGTGGATTATTCAATCCCCCCAGCCAAGGATAAGCCAATTGACGGTTATTTTCTGTTACAGGTACATCAAACCTTTGCTCAAAGACCAATTGAGCATGAGCAGTTTGTCCTATCAACAAGCTAAAGTATATTAAATTGCAAAAGATTAGCAATGTTGGAAGGGGAATTATTCTATAATATTTCATATCTTAATGTTTTTTAAACTTCATTTGATGAGTCGGTCTCCATCATCCATTGACAAGTTACTAATTAAAACGAATATAGGTGAAAAGAATATTATTTCATTTACTCTTACTTTTTAGTGTGCTACAATTATATGCACAAGAAGATACGACAAAAATAGAGCTTGATAGTTCATCCGTTGCTAGTGCAGCCGACAGTTCAAAGCTTAATGTGGATAGTGTGCAATTGGATCAGGCAGACAATAAACCTGTTCAAGATACAACAATTGTCATTAAGGATAGCACCACACAAACCCTAATAGATTCGACGCAAACAGCCAATCAAAATGTTGCTGCAAAAGATACCAATTCAAAGGTGAATGGACAAGATAGTGTGATTGCGAATGCTGTTGATAGTACTAGTCAAGATACCAGTAGCAATACGGCAAAGGTAGAAACCATAGAGCCACCAGCTACTCCTGTGATTAGTACTGCTGTAGACGACTCCATTACACAAGTTATTGAACAACTCTCTTTTGGCGTACCAGATGAACCAACGGGGACTTTGGGATTATTTGATGCGGAAATCAAGCCGATTAAAGATAAATATCAATTAGTAGTTACTGCTAAGGATGAAGGATCAGGGAATATTAATCGAAAAGTACATGGGACTTATCCTTTTACTATTGGCAAAGATAAATTAAACATCCCTTTCAAAGAAGGAGTTGCCGTACATTTACTAGATAAAGTACCTAATACTTTATATGTACAACATGATAATGGGAAAAAGCAATTGACCCGTTTTATGCGTTTTCGCAAAGATAAGGCAAATAATATACGTACAGGTAGCCTTCCGCTTTGGCTGGCGATTATTCCTCCACTAATTGCCATTGCTTTGGCTTTGCTATTTAGGGAGGTGATTGCTGCGCTATTTCTGGGTATTTGGTCAGGTGCCTTTATACTCAATGGTTTTAGTTTTCGGGGTTTGGGAACGAGTTTTTTGGAGGTGATAGATAAATATATCTTGGGAGCAATGGCAGATACCGACCATTTATCGGTCATCATTTTCTCTTTATTGATTGGGGGAATGGTGGCGATTATTTCCAAAAATGGGGGAATGGCTGGTGTTGTGGCTTCCCTTTCTGGCTTGGCTAAGTCTGCTAGAAGTTCTCAGTTGGTGACTTGGTTTCTAGGAGTCGCCATATTCTTTGATGATTATGCCAATACTTTAATTGTGGGAAATACCGCTCGTTCTTTGACCGATAAATACCGCATTTCGAGAGAAAAACTCGCTTATATTGTCGATAGTACAGCCGCTCCTGTGGCAGCCGTTGCTTTGATTACCACTTGGATTGGGGCAGAGTTAGGGTATATTGGGGATGCTCGTGTAGAAATGGGGATCAAAGAAAGTCCATACTCTATTTTCCTCAATTCACTAGCTTATTCCTATTATCCGTTCTTTACCCTTGCCTTCATTTTACTACTCGCTCTTTTCAAAAGAGATTTTGGACCGATGTTGAAAGCAGAACGTCGAGCAAGATCAACAGGACAATTGGTATCTCCTTCAAGTTTAGCAGATACGAGTGGTGCATCTATGGAAGAATTGGCTCCTTTAGAATGGATCAAACATCGGCCAATTAATGCTGTTTTGCCCATTTTATCTGTGATTGTTGCGACCATTATTGGTTTGATTTATACAGGATATGATGCCAATAATTGGGATGCCAATGCTGGTTTCTTCACCAATTTATCTACTATCATTGGTAATTCAAATTCTTATGTTGCCTTACTTTGGAGTTCCTTATTCGGTGTATTTGTAGCCACCTTTATCACCCTTGCTGGCCGCTTAATGTCCTTACGGGCTTGTATGGATAGTTTATTGAATGGAATTAAGGCAATGATTCCAGCGATGGTGATTTTGGTTTTGGCTTGGTCATTGGCACAAATCACTAAAGACCTCCACACGGCTGACTATCTTACCAGCTTATTAGAAGGTCGATTAGATCCCAACTATCTACCGATGATCACCTTCCTTCTTGCAGGTTTGATCGCTTTTTCTACAGGTTCTAGTTGGAGTACAATGGCGATTCTGTATCCAATTATTTTGCCCCTCAGTTGGGCGGTTTGTGATGCAGCAGGTGTACCTAAAGAACAAACAATGAATATTTTCTACAATGTCACCTCTTGCGTACTAGCAGGTTCAGTATTTGGTGATCACTGTTCGCCTATATCAGATACAACGATTCTGAGTTCTTTAGCTTCTAATTGTAATCACATTGATCACGTAAGAACGCAGCTTCCTTATGCAGTAGTAGTAGCGACGGTAAGTGTGGGTATGGGTACTTTAGCAGCGTATAATTATTTTCCTGTAATGCTTAATTTCTTGGTAGGATTAGGAATATTGTTTTTAGTTGTTATTATTCTAGGTAGAAGAGTGCCTGATTATGATCCTAATGAAGAAGCAAGCAAAGCATTGAATGAAGAAGACTTATCAACTTCTTAAATAGTATACTTGGACTGACTACTTTACTATCATTTAGCCATAGCAGCATATCAATGTATTCAAATAGTTTGATATGCTGCTATACTATATCAAATTACACCATAAAAAAAAATAAAAATTATAAAT
>JAHDFT010000383.1:4223-5382 GCA_020628015.1 Bacteroidota bacterium | reverse complement strand
TTTATAATGATGATAATGACAAAACCAAAATCAGTAATACACCATTTTTTCCTCCTTTTAGGGATTCTGCTATGCTGTAGTGTAATAAATGAGGTACAAGCACAAAACGCCAAATACGGTATTTTAGGTCTGCAAGCTCCTGAATGGGATGTGGAAACGTGGATAGATGCGGAAGGAGAGGAGACACAATTAGAATTGAGTGATTTTGAAGGGAAAATTATTTATTTATTTACTTTTCAAAGCTGGTGTCCAGGATGTCACC
This sequence comes from Bacteroidota bacterium, assembly GCA_020628015.1. GTDB lineage: Bacteria > Bacteroidota > Bacteroidia > Chitinophagales > UBA2359 > JAHDFT01. The sequence continues at coordinate 5,120 of JAHDFT010000383.1, read as the reverse complement.
GATATGGATTTCCTACTTTACAAGCTGTTCAGGAGGAATTTGGCGATAATGAGGATGTTGTTTTCTTAGCCGTACAAACAGTCTTTGAAGGACATCGAACCAATACTGCTAAACGCCTCCTAGAAACACAGGAAAAGTATGATCTAGCGATTCCTTTTGGGCATGATGCTGGTGATGCATCCACGCATCATCGTTCCAAAATATTAACCAACTACAATACAGGAGGCACACCTTGGGTCATTATTATTGATAGTGAAGGGACGGTCATGTATAATGATTTCCATATCGAAAAAGCACAGGCAGTTAAGATGATCAATGCGCTTTTGAAGATGAAAGGCTAAGAATTTGCTTCCTATTTTTTTAATACTACATTCAATATGCTAAAAGTCATCACCGCACCAGAAACCCTAGCAATCGAAGGGCAATCCATTTTTCTAGCAGGAAGTATAGAACAAGACACCGCAGAAAACTGGCAAGATCGGCTTATTCGCCAGCTCTCAGAAGCTGCTTGGCAGGGAACCATTTTAAATCCTCGTCGAGCAGAATGGGACGCTAGTTGGGAGCAAGTAGCCACTAACCCACAGTTTGCCGAGCAGGTGAATTGGGAACTCGCCGCCCTAGAAAATGCCGACCGCATCGCCCTCTATTTCGATCCGAATACTCGCTCTCCCATTTCCCTCTTAGAGTTAGGCTTATTTGCCCGAACAGGTAAGATGATTGTTTATTGTCCAACTGGTTTTTGGCGAAAGGGAAATGTGGATATTGTTTGTCAACGTTATCAAGTACGACAGGTAGAAAGTTTTGAAGAACTGGTGAAGGGTTTGAGGGAGGGATAACGTATGGGTGGATTCCATATCGACCCTCCTTTACCGTCGAGAACATATATAGTCCCGTCAT
>JAHDFT010000383.1:0-4123 GCA_020628015.1 Bacteroidota bacterium | reverse complement strand
TCCCGTCGAGAACATATATACTCTCTTCTTCATGCATGGTGTTCCCGTTGAGAACATATATGTTCCCGTCTTTATGCATGAAAGTATTTCATATTCACCCTCCTTTCCTACCTATCTATTTTCCTTAATTTTGCAATTGAGCTATAAAATAAACTTAATTATTATTTGCAATAGTAAAGTGTAAATGTTATTTTTGAGTATTAGTAATCATTCATTATATAAAATCTAGATTGTTAGATAGATTTATATCAATAACATTATTTGTCAATTATTTTTCATTCACTCATTACATTATATTAACCAAGATTATTGCTTCCCAAAACAAAAAACTATCAAGTCCCTAGTCAAACTTTCCTTATTTGCTAAGATTACTACTATATGTCAATTTACAAGATGTAACTAAAACACATCAATTCTTTACAATTAGATTTATTAGCCATTGTCCAATACTGGACATTAATGTACGAATGCTGTCTAGTCAATTGATTAGAGGGTAGCATTTGATACAGTAGTTAAAACTTTTTGTCGTGGATCACAAGCAAAACAATTCATCGCAATCTCCTGTATTGCAACAAAAGAACAATTCTTTTTTTCAATCTAAAGGATCTGGAACTTTCTTTGGTGTTAGTCAGCAGAAATCATTTTTTGGTAATGCTCGACAAACTAAAAAAACAGCGGCTATACATGAGCAAACGGATCAAGGGGCAGACCTTGCTCAATTGAAATCGGTCAATCCTAAAGGAGGAAAAGAGAGTAGTACAGATAGTACACCATCTAATGGAAAACCTTTAATGCCATTTCAATTTAGGAAAACAGGCGGAGAAAGAAAGGGTAGTAATAATGAGGGAAGCCAATCCAATAAATTGCCTCCTCTTGTTCAATGGAAAATGGAAGGAGCTTTTGGACGAGATTTTTCTGATGTTAATATTCATCAAAACTCTGGTAGAGCAACGAAAATGGGAGCTTTGGCTTTTACACAGGGGAAGGATGTACATTTTGCACCAGGTCAATATAAACCTGGTACACCAGAAGGGGATGAACTAATTGGACATGAGTATGCTCATGTTGAGCAACAAATGAATGGACGGGTCAAACCAACAGAAACAGCTCCTGATGGTTCGCCTATTAATGCAGATAAAGATTTAGAATCAGAAGCAGATCAAAAAGGAGCCAAAGCTGCTCGTTTTGAACCTTCTGCTGATGCAGTTCAAAAGAAAAGTAATACTAAGGCTAAAGGTGCTGTTCAAATGAAATCAGCCACCCAAATGAAGCCCAAACCAATGGATGAGGAACCGATGGTTGATGATTTTGAGGATAAACCTAGTAAAGATAAAGGAGGAAAGGCAAAGAAAGGAGCAGCTACAGGCGAAGCAAGTGCGCCTCCTACTCCACCAAGCGATGGCGGAGATTCTAGTAGTGGTGCTGGTGATCCTACACCTAACAAATCTGCCAAAGGCAAATCACCTAAAGGGGATAAAAAAAGCAGTCCTACAAAAGGCAAATCACCTGCTAAAGGTGGTAGTGGAGCAGCTCCCCAAAAAGAAAGTGCAGGAGCTGCCCCTACGAAGGATGGAGGGGAAAGTGATGCTCCTGTCGTAGCTGGTGGCGGTGGAGAAATCGCTGCTTATCTACGTCAATTATCTCAAGCACAATTTGAGAAAGGCAAACAAAAAATCAAACAATTAGCGACTAATCAAAAGAAAGCAGAAACGGCAAAAAAGAAAAAGGAACAATCTAAAAAAGCCGCTGTTGCTCCTGCCAAAGAAGGCCAATCGAAAGCCAATAGCAAACGGGTCAAAAAGGTACACCAGAAGCCTAAGCCAACGACTAATAAAGCAAAAGCAAAATCTGATTTTAAAAAGAAATTAGAGAATAGCCTGCCAAAGAAAGTAAAGCATGTAGAGGATTTTAAGAAGAGTAAAAAGGCAAAGAATATTGGTAAAGCAGCTATGGATGCAGTAGCAGTAGATAAAAATAAGGTTACAAGTACTTATGGAGAAATCAAGAATATCCCTTCACCAGAAGCCAATACACCACATACACCACTACCAGGCTTAGAAAAAGCTCCTGATACACCAAAGATGAATCTAGGACAGAATATGGTCGGGGAGTTGAAAACGGAACATACCGACTTTTCTAAATACAAGAAGGATTCAGATGAGGCTTTGAAAAAGGAGCAAATCACCCAAACACACCTTGATTTGGTGACAGATGGAGATTTATATGAAGCGAAAAAAGGGCGAGAAGAAATTCAAACGACGGCTGATAAGGCTCCTAATGAGGTGAATAAACTACGAGAGGAAAAGACAAAAAAACTAGATCAAGATTTACAACAGGAAGAGCAGCAAGGTAGACAAACCATGCAGGTAGAAAGAGATAAAGAATTGAATGCTGCAAAGGATAAGCAAAATAAAGCGAAAGGGGATTTTGAGAAAGAACGTCAAAAAGTAACCGAACACATCAATAAGCTTTACGAAGGAGCAAGAACAAAGGTCGATCAGAAACTCAAAAACCTAGAACAACAGGCGTTCAAAGATTTTGATCAAGGACAAGCAAAGGCCACGAAGGAGTTTGAGGATTCTATCGACAAGGATATGAAGGCTTTGAAGAAGAAACGGTATAAAGGCTTTAGAGGAAAGTTGCGCTGGGTGCGAGATAAAATTTTAGGCATTAGTAGTGTAAAAGAGGTGAAAGACTTAATGGAGAAAGCACGAACTGCTTATGTTAGTAAGATTGATAAATTGATTGAAACGATCACCAAACGCAATGAGCAGGTCATCAATGAGTGTCGAGAAATCATCGAAAATGTCCGAAAGCAAATAGATGAATATGTAGACGGTTTACCAGAGAAATTGCAATCTGTTGGGGAAGCAGCAGAGGATGATATTGCTAAGAAACTGGATGATCTGGATAAAAAGATTACTGAAAAAGAACTTGAATTACAACAAAAATTAGCAGAAAAAAGAGAGGAAGCCATCCAAGCAATTGATAAGAAGATTGCGGAGATGAAGAAGAAAATGGGTGGTATTTTATCCAAAGTATTGAATTTCCTAGTAGAAGCAGCACTAAAATTCTTGAAATGGGCATTGAAATCTGTTGGTTTAAATCCTGATCCGTTGATCAATACGATCAGAAATATTGCAGATGCGATTATTAAGATTGTCAAAGATCCTGTTGGTTTCCTCAAAAATTTGATTAAAGCTGTTGGTGGTGGTTTCAAAGAGTTTGGAAAGAATATTAAGGCGAACTTGATGGAAAGTGTTGGAGGCTGGTTGACTACTAAACTTGGAGTAAGTGGTATTGAATTCCCTAGAAAATTCGATCTCAAAGGTGTCTTGAAAATGGTCTTGTCTGTACTAGGTATTAGTTGGACGAATATTAAGGGCATGTTTAGCGAATTTTTGGGTGGTGACTTTATCTCCAAGATCGAAGGCGGTGTTGGATTGATCAAAGGCTTTATACAAGATGGTCCTGCTTCCTTGAAGGATATGGGTGAGGATAAGGTGAAGGAGAAACTAACCGAAAAAGTAGGTGCAGACAAGATGGAGGGCATCTACAAAGTGGTTGATCTTGTAAAAACGGTCATCAAAGAAGGACCAAAGGCGATCTTTGGCTGGGTGAAAGATAATGGCAGCGATTTGAAGGATATGGCGATGGAACAGGTCGGTGGTATTAAGGATATGGTCATTGGTGGCATTAAAGATTTTGTCAAGAAAAAACTGATCGAAGAAGGCATTAAGAAGGTTATATCTTTCTTAACTCCTGCTGGTGGTATCGTTTCTGCTATTGTTTCCATTTATCAATCCGTCAAATTCTTCATTGAAAATAAAGATGGCTTAAAGCAGTTATTTAGTTCTATTATTGGTGCATTGGGTAATGTGGTACAGGGTAATGTGCCTGCGGCTATTGAAGGCATTAAGAACTCAATTATGTTAGCCATTCCATTACTGCTTGATTTTGTGGTGAAACTATTGAATTTGGATGGTATTTTCAAAGCGATTAAGGATGTGATTGGTAAGGTTGTTGGTGCAGTCAATAAATTCCTTAGAAAGATAGTCGAATGGGTATCCAAGATCATTAAGAAGGTAGTGGATAAGGTGAAGGCTTGGTTTGAGAAGATTAA
>JAHDFT010000382.1 GCA_020628015.1 Bacteroidota bacterium | reverse complement strand
AAATATCTCTAAAACAAAATTATCTATTGTAAAAAACTTATTAAGCAAAGTATTATATACAGGAGTAAAAGATGAAATAAGTTATAGTTGTTTCTTGTATTTACGGCAATAATATTAACACACATTAAAATACTAATTTTACGCTTGTCTCCATAGCTAAAAACTTACAACATGAGTAATAAGGATTTATTTATAGAAGGATATCTTTCAAAAATTGCCTCTAGTTTTTCAATAACTAAAAATGCTGCATTTGAGGTATTTTCAATAGCTGCTGTATTAGATAGATCATTTCAGGACATTTATGATGATACAATAATAAGAGGGGATAGAGATGGAGGAATAGATGGTGTATATTTTCAAGAACAGGGAGATTATTTTATTATGCATGTTTTTCAATGCAAGCAATCAAAATCTTTAAAACAAAATGAAATAGATAAATTTAGAAATGACTTTAAAGATATATTTATTTATGGCAATCAAATTGGGAAACCCAATACAGGGGATTTGGAACCTAAAATAAATGAGTATAAGCACCTATCCTCTGCTGGATATATAATTGAGCCTCGATTGTATTTTTTATATAATGGAGAAAATAATAATCCTAATTACTCAGGAAATATTCAAACTTATAAAGCTTATCATGATGTAGACCAAAACTTTGAGATTTGGGATTCCAATGCAATATATAGTAAGATAAGTTCATTAATCAAAGCACAAAATAGGAGAAGTGAAACGAGGTTTGTTTTTAATCCCGAAAATTCAAATATTGCCTTGAGAGATAATCAAGCCATCTATAGTTATTCTATTCAAAATGTAAGAGCAACAAATTTTAGAATCAAAGCTCATCAATTGTGTCAATTAATGGATCAAGAATTGAGCAACAATTCTACCTATGATTTTTTATTCTCAGAAAACATTCGAGGCTATCTTGGAATGCGAGCAAGAGCCAATCAAAAAATGTTTCAAACTATAGATGATCCCAATGATGCTATATATTTCCCATTTCTAAACAATGGTATTACAATTATTTGCGAAAAATTAACCTTGCCAAATGGTCCTCAAAACAACAAATATGTCATTCCAACAATAAATCCAGTTATTGTAAATGGATTGCAAACTACAAGGGTAATTTATACTAAATATAAAGAAGACCCTAGAAAGGTTAGGGATATTTTCTTAAATATTAGATTGTATGAAACGGATGATCCAGATTTGATTGATAAAATTACAGATGCAACAAATACACAAACTCCGATTAACTTCAGAGACAAAGTAAGTAACAAAGATTTCAATTCTTGGACAAAGGAGTTATTTGAAATCAATGATATAGCTTATATAACAAAAAGAGGAGAAACTTTTTACAATACATTAAGTAAAGCTGGAAACGAATCTATTAGTAGTAATACTATAATAAAATATTGGTATGCCACCTTTTATGAAAAGCCTGAAATAGCCAAAAATAGTATCGCAAGCGTTCTGGAAACTATTTTTGATGCCACCAATTCCTCTAATAACTCATTAAATAAGCTATTTGATGGAAATAAAAATTCACCGCTTTACAAACAATTTCTAATTAGCTATAAGATTTATAAAAAAGTCCAACAAGAGAAAATTAATAGAAGAACACAAAGTCAATTTATTCCCTATGCTGATGAATTACTTGCTTATGGTACTTATAAAAATTTAGAATCAAATTTACCTTTAGTAGATCAAGCAAGCGAATTAGAAGAAGCTTATAATAGAGCTTATACTATAGTGGATACAATAGTTAAAGATGATATTACAATTCATAAAAACGCCAATAAAACCTTTTCCTTTCCAGCTTATTTTAAAAGACCCAAATCTAAAGTAGATTACAATAATAAAGCAGGTATAATTGAAGAGGAAGATTTAGTTTCTAAACTTTTGTTGAAATTTTGAGTGAGCGCATGAAAAATAGATTAAAATTACCTCCCCCCAATTTGAACTAATTCCGCCAATTTCTAGTAGATAAGCCCAGAACATTTATTCAAAACTCAAACAAATCATTCCTATTATGTATAATATTAACTGGGTCAAGGAGGAATACAATAAAAATCCCGATGTCTTAAAGTATATTTTTTTCTGGGGACACCAAGCCAATAGAGATGGCAGTATGGGGAAAGGCTGTCTTAGCCAATGGTGGATGGAGGATTTCGTCGTTGATGGCATCACCTATCATTCTGCCGAACACTGGATGATGGCTGGCAAGGCTCGTCTATTTAAGGATGAGGAAATGTTACAAGCTATTTTGGCGGCAGATAATCCAGGTAAGGCTAAGAAATTGGGACGGAAGGTGCGGAATTTTAATGATAAGGTCTGGAAGGCTAACTGTTTTGAGTTGGTGACGCAGGGTAATGTGCATAAATTTTCTCAAAATGAGGAAATGAAGACCTATTTATTGAATACCCAAAAACGCATCTTAGTCGAAGCGAGTCCTTATGACCGTATTTGGGGTATTGGTCTGGCTGCTAATACGCCAAACATTAACAATCCTTATAATTGGAAAGGCTCTAATTTACTAGGTTTCGCCTTGATGGAAGCTAGAGATCGACTTAGATAATAATTGTACTTGTACTTAGTAACAGCTAAAAAATAAACCGACATCTTGTTGTTTAACTTGCCGCTATACTTCGTTAAAAAGCCTCGCCGATGCTCGTCGCATCGCCTACGTTTTTTGCCTTGCCTAGCTATAAATTAACCTAACAAGGATGCCCAATTTATTTTTTGCTTTTTACTTATTTCAAATTCAATAATGAGTATCGTATAAAATATTCCTATTGTCGGTTTAGCAACGTTGCTATATAATTAAATAGTGAGTCACTAAATCGGCAATAGTTCAGTCATTCCTCAATAAGTTAAAATGAGTGCATGACATATTGGGGGATTTTTAATGCAATTCGGTAGAGTGCGACCCTGCTAGGGTCGAGATGTTGGGGTGACTTTTATTTACTAACGTACTGTGACCGCTATGCGGTCATTAAGAAAAATAGCTAACATAGCTAGGTCTAAGTATAAGACCTTCATAATAAGGATTACATCTTCCCCCCAATATGTCATGCACTCAATTAAAGTTAATCACGTACCATTTTTAATTTTATTATTATAACAATAATGGATAAAGATTCAATTTATATTACATTCTTTATAAAACTATCTTATATTTTTACTATATTTGACTTTCACTTTTACCATAAGCAAAAGAAAATCTTTGAAGTATACAATATTATTACTATAATTATACTTCTAAATCACCTATTATAAGTCAGATGGAAAAAGAAAGGGTTAAGCATTTAATTAGCTACAATATTCTATATACCCCCCAAGAAAATAATTTTGATGCTATTACACAATTGGCATCACAGATATGTCATGCCCCTATTTCTCTTATTACATTAGTAGATGAAGATAAACAATGGTTCAAATCAAACTATGGTACTTCTGTTCAACAAACATCCAGAGACATTAGTTTTTGTACTCATACTATTGAAACAGATGATGGTTGGATGATTGTAGAAGATACGACCAAAGATAAGCGTTTTAAACAAAATCCACTTGTGACAGGGCATCCATATGTAAAGTTTTATGCTGGAGTCAGCCTTTGCACTAAAGAAGGCTTTAGATTAGGTACTTTATGTGTCTTAGATCATAAACCTCGTACACTCTCTCAAGATCAACTAAATGCGCTGACCACTTTATCTCAATATGCTATGACCCTTATTGAATTACAAAAACGAAATAAGGAATTAGAACAACTCAAAGATCATTTGTCTATCATTAATAGCAATTTAGAATCTTTCTCCTATGCGGTTGCCCACGACATTAAGGCTCCTTTTAGAATTATGAATAGTTATATTCAACTTTTGATGCGAAGTGCGAAACCTAAATTAGTCAATGAAGAAATTGAGTATTTAGAATTTATTCAACAAAATGCAGTAGAGCTTAGTAAATATGTTAAAAACCTCCTACATTTTACCAAAGCCACTCATGTAAACATCAAAAAAGCAGACCAAATACCTTTAAATACCTTCCTCCAACAAATCCTGCATCTTCTGCAACCTGATGATACGGTCAATATTCAGATTCCTCCCAATTTACCCATTATTCAATCTTCAGAAGTTGCTTTAAAACAAATTTTCCTTAACCTCATTAGCAATGCGATCAAGTATCGAAATGTAGATGAAAGCCTTATCCAAATTGACTTTAAAGAGGATAATTTATTTTACTATTTTACTGTAAAAGACAATGGCATCGGTATTTCCTCTGATCGTTTAAAGTCCCTTTTTGAGCTATTCAAAAAGGATGAATATCAGGAAGAAAGTTCTGGTATAGGTTTACATATTACTAGAAAATTGATTCGCAAAATGGGTGGTAATATTGTCATTATTTCTAATAAAGGCGAAGGAACGACTATTGATTTCAAAATTTTAAAATATTTGCATTCAGAAGAGGAAGCATAAATTTACCTTTTAGGAATATTAAGCATCTCTCTCGTTTCTGCTATACTTGCGATTTCTCTGCCCATCATACGAGCTAGTTTTACCCCCCACTCTACACATTCTCCATTAGATTTAGCCATTTCATTGTTGGGTAAATAGAAATTATCCTCTAAGCCTACTCGGAAATTACCGCCCATTGTACAAGCGACTGCTGCCAATTGCCATTGCTTGCGACTAATACCGATTACTTGCCAATAAGCACCGTCAGGCACTTGTCGAATTTGATGGACTAAATTCTCTGTTGAAGCTGGAATGCCTCCTAATACGCCCATCACCAAACTATAACAAGCATTCTCAGGAATCAAGCCCATATCTCGCAAGGGTTCTGCATTGCGAATATGTCCTGTATCAAAACATTCCATTTCTGGTGTTGTGCCTGCTTCGGTCATTGCTTTAACAAAGAATTGCATGGTATCGAAGGAATTTTCAAAGACTCCATTCCAGTAGAATTGCTTGGCTCGTTTGGAGTAAATCGCATAGTTCATCGACCCCATATTAAAGGCCGCCATGTCAGGTTTTAGGGCTTTTACATGTTGAATGCGTTCTTCTTTAGGAATCCCAATGGCTCCTGTAGAATAGTTAATAATCACCTCTGGACAACGCTTCCGTACTTCCTCATGAATCTGCTCAAATACTTCTAGCCGCCAGCTCGGAAGTCCATTATCTTCCCTAGCGTGAATGTGTACAATGCTTGCTCCAGCATCTACTGCTCGCTTTGCCTCTTCTCCTAGCTCTACAGGAGTATAAGGGATGTGTGGACAGTGATTTCGGTTGGTAGCAGCTCCAGTTAAGGCTGCTGATAGTATTAGTTTTTTCATATTTTTTGTTCTCGTTTTACGAAAAGTCTGTTTTCCTTTCTGAAACATTATTACATTAGAATTTTCCTAGCTCTAAGATAATTGGGGGTATATCTTCTTTCGCCCT
>JAHDFT010000381.1 GCA_020628015.1 Bacteroidota bacterium | reverse complement strand
TTATCACTAATGAATCGCACAAAAGATCTTTTGGCGATAGGCAAAAAAGTTTCTCTTAAGGGAATATTTTGATTACTAGCAATGACAAAAGTAGCTGGATTAGGCAATTCTTTTCGCCTTTTAACCAAATCCATCTTAATGGACTCATAGGTGTTGGAAAATTGACGAACATAAGAATCTATAAAGGCTGTTTTGATCGCTCTATATCTTTCATTGGCGTTTTCAAAAATGGTCAACTGATAGCTATACACTTGGGTATCACTTCCTTTGCCATTTGCCAACAACATATAGCCTTCATCCATTTTAAGTGGAATAATGCCAATAGGATATATGGTTAACCATTGTTCTACTTCATCATAAATTTCCTTACCATTATTCAAATGCTGCTCGATTTGTGGGAGGGAGAAATTGACAATTCTTTGGATTTCTTCTAGGTAAGCTGCGTCATTCATCACCCGTTCATATTCCAATCTAAACTGGTCAAAATCAATTTTTTTAACTTTTTTAGGAAACTGTTTACTCATTGCCTCCTTATTTTGTCTGAATTTCACTAAGCCTTGATGATGGACAATCAATTCAGCTAGAAAAGGATAGAGTTTTTTCTCTGTAAAATGCTTACTAATGTATTGTAGATAGGCTAATAGTGTGTATTTTTTATATTCAAAATCTACTAAGCCTTCTGTAAGCCAGTTATATGGAAGCTTCTGCATGATTGGTCTATTTATTAGAACGAGATATTAGATATTAAAAATGTAGGATTTAGATATTTAATCAGTATAAGGGTTTGAAGTCTAGATTCTAATTTTATTAATGATTAATAAATATAACCAATTTTCATGAGAATGTAAATGACTTGGGCTGATTCGCTTAGATTTTATTTTTCAAAGCCTCCTCTAATACCACCAAAAACTCACTTGTCATCATCGCAGTTGCCCCCCATAAAGTTTTACCATATAAATCATAATAAGGAGCCTGAATAGCAAAACCAGAACTGGCTTGGATTTTTTTAGCTTTTATAATGCTTTCTTGACGTAAATACTCTAAAGGGACTTCAATAATTTCGGCAACTTCTTTGGGATCAGGAATAAATTGGGGTTGATGAGGCAGATAACCCACAACTGGATACACCATTGAATTACTCACAGGAATATACATGGTGGTCAATTGCCCAAGCACCTCTACCTCATTTTGTGGTACACCAAACTCTTCCTCCGCCTCTCTCAATGCAGTATGTAGAATATCTCGATCTTGCTCCTCTCTCCCACCCCCAGGAAAACTGATTTGTCCACTATGGGCATAACCATCCTCTGGCCGTTGCATATAAGCAATATGTGTTGTATTTTGTTTAGGGTAAATTAGGATCAAGACCCCTGCCACTCTTGCCTTAGTCATATCCCCAAAGTTCCAATTTTTAGGCATACGTAGCTCTGGAGCCATTTTCCGCCTTACTTCATCTCCTGGTAATTTTTGTCCTAATCGTTTCTGTAAAAGTGGTTTTAAAGTATTTATATTCATTGTTTATTATTATTGGCTATCGTAACAATAGCACTATTTAAACACCAAAGTTCCTCTTCCATCCCGTCTACTATCCCCAGCAGGTCTAATTTGCCCTGTTTCATCACAAAAAATAGAATGAGCACCACCAAAAAAATGGTGAAAATCCTGGAAATGTGTTTGATCAGCTATGTCCTTCAAATCATATACATCTGAATAGAAACCAGGTTCAAGATAACGGTGATTGTGGTCAAAATGCAGGCGAGGCGCATCTACTGCCGCTTGTATGTCCATATTTAAATGTAAAACATGGTGAAGCACTTGTAATATAGCCGTTCTAATGCGATTCGCCCCTCCTGTTCCTGTGATGACTTTCACCTTCCCTGACTGTTTATCCAATACAATCGTTGGAGACATCATGGAAGATAGGCGTTGATTGGGTAGCCAACTGTGAAAACCATTGGGATTCAAATCCTCCTCTCCCAGCATATTATTTAATAAAATGTGGGTATTGGGAATAAAATAGCCACATCCCTCTCCAAAAGAAGTCGTTACACTCATTGCATTACCAGCATCATCCAAAGTGCTGATATGCGTTGTACAACCTCGTTTAGTCATTAATTGCTGTTGGTAATTTTGAACAAAGGCAGGAGCTAAAAAGTTTTGAACCAACTCTTTATCATAGATAAAATCATCAAGTTTCTTTTTTCTGGCATCCCCTGTCAATCGCATTACCTCAGTCATGAGTTGTACATGCTCCTTTGAACGAGGATCATATTGATGATGGAGTTGATTGTCGAGTAAAGCGAGTGCAAAGGTAATGAGTAAACCACCAGAGCAAGGAGGAGGGTTGGTCAAAATTAGGTTATTCTGATGTTGGTGACTAAGTGGCTCTCGTTCAATAACCTCAAAATCTTTGAAATCAGCTAAAGAAAGATGTCCCCCTACTGCTTGGGAATCTTTGACAATTTGTTGGGCTATTTCTCCTTCATAAAATGCTCTAGCTCCTTCTTTTGCCAAATACTCTATCGTATCTGCAAACAGCGGCATAGCATACCGTTCTTTTACCCCTTTTAATCCTCCATTTGAATGTTGAAATAATTGTTTACCCACCTCACTTTGTGTCGCAATTGGCCCAATCATTTTAAAGGTATTGGCTTGATAATCAGTAATCTCTACACCTTCTCTAGCATACTTCACCGCAGGTTCAATAATCGTTTTGATGGGTAAATTCCCCAATCTTTGATGTATATGAAACCATCCTGCCATAAATCCAGGTACGGCTGCTGATGCCATTCCAATATGAAAGGTCTGTACCGCATCTCCTAATTTTAGGTTAATCGGGAAAAAATCAAGTTCTGCTGTAGGTCTTTTTTGTTGTGGTGTTTGGGTAAAAAAATCAAACAGTAGACTTTTTTGCTTGACCGCATTATAAGCCAATGCAAATCCACCTCCACCTGCTGAGGTGGTCATAGGTTCAGTAACACAAGAAGCCAACATTGCCGCAAGCATCGCATCAAAGGCATTACCCCCTGCTTCAAAGATGGTTTCGCCTGCGGCTACGGTCAATGGGTGTCCAGCAGCAATGGCACCTTTTACAGTAAAGTATTTTTTAGTTAACATGTAAATTAATTCTATTTTATGGCTATTACAAACGGTTAGTGATGGATTAGAAATAAATTAGGCCAAAATATTCTGCTCATTATTTCGTCTAAGACAAGGCGCAAAAATAGAGCATACATGGAATGTACGTGATATTTTTGCAACGAAGTATTAGGCTAAATAATAAGGAATATGGCCGAATTTATTTCTGTTCCATCACTTATTATACTAGAAGATAATCTGTATTTATTATCACAAAAAAAGTAACTTTTTCTTGTAATTTCCAATTATAGCTAATAATTTTATCATTCCTATAGCCTAAATGTGCTAAAGTTAATTCTCTTTAACTTAAATAGATCATCAGTAAAAAACTGGTAGTCATTCTTGCAAACGTCTGTTTATCAGCACTATTTCATTCAATTTTACCAGTTTTTAACACAATTATCTAAATCCTCAAAATCATTTGAATCCAAGCCATCTATGAATATAAAAGAAGCTCTACTTAAAGAACATTCCAAGACCAATACCCTGAAAATTAGCAATTATATTGGATCAGATGCTCAACTTTTTGCTGAGTTAATGGATTGCTTTTTAGACGATGAATGGAGATTAAATCAACGAGCTGCATGGGTGGTGAGTCATTGTGCAGATACTTATAATGATTTGATTTTACCTCATTTGGAAGCTATGATTTTGAATTTGGATAAAGAAGTACATGTAGCGGTTAAGCGGAATACATTGCGAGTTTTACAGAACGTAGCAATACCAGAAGATTTACTAGGCAGGTTGACTAATATTTGTTTTGATGCCTTAAATTCTAGTGAAACACCTGTAGCAATTAAAGTATATGCAATGACTATTTTGGCCAATGTTTGTAAAATAGAACCTGATTTGAAGCAGGAATTGTATTTGGTGATCGAAGGACAAATGCCCTATGGCTCTCCTGCATTTAAGTCAAGAGGAAGGAGGATATTAAAGCAATTAGCGTAACAGTTTTTTGTTGTTTGATAGTCGAACACCATTAGACTATATTATATCTGGTAATACGCCTTTATCAATAAAGTCAAAAATGTCTTCTGTTTTTTCAAAAACAACGATATTATCTTTAAACTGCTCCCTCTTCAACAAGGCTCTTCGACCAGAAATAAGTAAGGTTGTGGTTTCTGGAAGCACTTCAGATAGGTTTTCGATATATTGTACAACCTGGTTCTTAGAAGGAAAAGTGGTAAAGATAGAATATATATAGTCTGGCTTTCGCAATTTTATTACACTAATTAAATCATTTACAGGCACATTACAGCCTAAATAAGTCACCTTATGATTTCTTGTTTTTAAAAGATAGCACAGAAACAACAAGCCTAATTCATGTTGTTCCCCTTCTGGTAAATACAAGACAAAATGGAGTGTATCACTATCCTCCTTTACAATCTGTCCATCTATAGCCACAATAATTTTCTGTCGGATCAAATTGGAAATGAAATGCTCCTGAGCAGGATTAATATTATTGGTGATCCACATAATGCCAATTCTTTCTAGGAAAGGATAGACAATTTTCCGCATTGTTGTTTCAAAGCCATTTTGTAAAATATTGGTGGCCATAATCTTCTCAAACTTCTCCTCATTCATTTCAATCATTGAGGTAGTGAGATTATTGATATGTAGTTCGAAACGTGCTTCTGTGTGTTCTAAATTTCCTACTTTCGCCTCTATTTCATTGAAACTCATCTTAGAAATAGTTCCGATGCGATGTCCATGTTTATTAAGGAGTGTAATATTCAGCACTAATTTTAGGTCATCATCAGAATAGTACCTGATGTTTGTTTCTGTTCGTTTTGGGCGAATTATCTTATACCGCTGCTCCCAAATACGCAGTGTGTGTGCTTTAATTCCCGTTAAATGTTCTATTTCTTTGATAGAATAACTGCCCATAACGTTGTTTTTCTGATGATGTATTGTGTAAGTAGTGCTTGAAAATCAGTTAAATAATGTGTATGATTATTTTTTATTTTTCGCTTTAAGTCGTGAATGGAACAGCAATAAGGTCATATTGTTTACACTTTTGTAATAAATTTTAAAAGTTTTATGGTAAACCTATATTGAGTATACAATAAAAATAGTCTACATCATATAACGCATCCCACCATATCATTCAACTAAGCATAATAAAAAATAAGTTTTATTACTTAACTGTCCATTTTTAAAAACACCTTGTATGCTTTTTCACTCATTCCCCTGTGCTTCGTTTTTTTGTTAGCAATACCCTATTTGTTCATTTGAAATGTGAATAAAAGCGCAACCAAATGATAATCAAATCATTACAAAAAAACACCTTTTATACCAGCATTAA
>JAHDFT010000380.1 GCA_020628015.1 Bacteroidota bacterium | reverse complement strand
TGATTTATAGGATTTACCTGATTCTCTTGATTATATGCGACCATCCTAATCAAGGGTATCAAGTCAATCAAGGTTAAAAAACGACAAAATAGACATTTACAGCAGTAGAGCCGCCATTGCAATACGGCTCGGACTTGCCACCAATAGCCGACTACACATATTTTACAAACAACAACAAAAAATCAAGCAAATCCTTAAATCCTATAATCCTGATTCAAAAAAAGAAGGAAGAAGTTAACGGCTAGAATTGTCTGTAATTCAATTAGGACAAGCGGTTCCTCCCCTGTAGGGGTCGATTACATATCGCCCCGATGTTATGGCGGCTTTTATTTATTTGGGTAGTTGGTGTGATTGACTTGTTCTAAATCAAGGCGTTTTCGCACACCTAAAACCCAAATAATAACTCGTATCATCTGGCTTATCAAACAAACGAATAGAGGCTCGGCAACGCTTTGGCAGATCGTACCAAGAACCACCCCGACAAACCCGATCACCCGTAGCTTTCAAAGGACCTTTCGGATTGACCAAGCCTGCGGATTCTTTATAATAATCGGGATCATAGGCATCCGAACACCATTCCCAGACATTACCGACCATATCGTATAAACCCAGTTGATTCGGCTTGTATTTACCCACAGGAGCCGTCTTTTCATAACCATCCTCATCCTTGCCTTTCTCTTGATAATTGGCATACAAATCTAAATCCTTTTCTTCATTGGTTACGCCCCATTTGTTATTTTGTCCACCAGCTTTGGCTGCGTATTCCCATTCTGCTTCTGTGGGTAAACGCTTTCCTGCCCATTTTGCAAAGGCGGTCGCATCATTCCAACTGACGTGGATGACGGGGTGATTGTAATCGTTCGGGTAATGCAATTTCCCTTCGGCATTGTGTTTCCAATAGATTCCTTCTTTGTTTTTCCAATCGCCTTTGCCAAATACTTTGGAGGTGCCTCGCTTCTCCGCATCTGTTTTGTAATTCGTGGCATCCACAAAAGCTTTGAATTGTTCGACGGTTACTTCATGAGCATCCAAATAAAAATCATTGACTGTCACCTTATGCGCTGGCTTTTCATCCGCTCCGCAGTTCTTATCGCCCGTTATACAACCCATTTCAAAGGTACCACCTTTCACCAAGACCATTTCCCCAGCAACTAAATCCTTTACCTTTTTATCTGATAACTCCCCAACAGCCTTATTGACCTCTTTTTTACTTTTACTTGTTTCCTCATCAGTCCCACTATTATTTGTAAACCACCAGAAGGCTCCCCCAGCCAATAATAACAATAATGGAATTCCCAGCAATAAAGCCCATTTGGAAGCACCACTCTCCTTCTTTTCTCCGCCTGATTTCGCTTGTTCTCTATGGTATTTCTGATTAAGATTACTGTCTGTATGATAAGCAGCACCAGGATCAACATTTTGCGTATGCCGTTTCTCTTCTTCAAAAGGACGTTCTGAAGGCGCAAAATCATTGCCACTACTGACAGGCACATAAGGGGCTTGTATTTGATTGGTCGAGCGATCTGATTCCCCTGAATCGGCAGGCATGGTCATGAGTTCATCATTTCCATCATCCATATTGACCGTGTTGAGCATGGCCGCCTTGATTTCTGAAGAAGAATGTTGATCCAACAAACGCAATAATTCCCCACAATCATTGGTTCGATTACCTGCATGTTTAATGAGACATTTTTGTATAATCGTGCTATAGGGTTCTGGAATCATAGAGGTATCCAAAGAACCTTCCTTGAATTTGTCAATATTATTCCGAATATCCATCGGTGTGGCGTGATTGGCTCTGCTTCCAAAGGGGACTTTTCCAGTAAATAATTCATACAAAATCACCCCAAATGCCCATAGATCCAAATTGGGTTGCATTCGTCCACCAATACCATATTTTTCCTTCATCAATTGTTCAGGAGCCATATATTCACAGGTACCTAGAATGACCGATTGTGATTTCAAGGAATCTACATCTTTGGATAAACCAAAATCAGCTAGTTTTGCCGTATAAGTTCCTTTAGGTCTTTCTTGAATTAAAATATTGGCAGGCTTGAGATCTCTGTGAATGATATTATTTTGCTGCATAAAATTCAGCCCTTGCAAAATATCTCGAATCAATTTCCCTCTAATAGCAGGATCTTTGCACTTTCTCCAAAAAGGGGCTAAAGTCCCTGAGTTGACAAACTCCATTACGCCCACTTGCGCTGTTGAGGTACCATGCAATTGATCTGCGTAAGAAATCAATCCTGCATCGTAGAAGCGAATGAGGTTGGGATGGGAATAGTCAATCATTTTTTTGATCTCCTGGATCACATCGTATTCTGATTGTTCCCCCTTATAAATTTTGATGGCTCGTATTTTATCTAGGTAAATGTCTTTAGCTTTGTAAACATCACCAAAACCGCCTCCACCTAGGCGATCTGTCTTAGGGTCATACTCATATTTCCCTAGTATTCTTACTTTATTGTTGCTCATAGTGAAAAGATAATCAATCGCTTAATAATATAATAACCTTATGTATTTTTTTACACAATAAAAAATTAAAGTTTTGACAAACCCTTTACAGCTCCTTGTTTTTCAAGTTATTTCAAAAAGAGGGAACATTAAGAAATTAAGGGAAGAATTAAGGAAATGAAGGTTTAATTCCTTAATTCTCTTAATGTTTAAAAAAATCATTCATCTTTATGTCTTCAAATAATTATATGGATATATGTCCTACAACTTATAACCCCATTCTACTCCAATGACTAAATAATTCATTGACTCTCTTGCGAATCATTTCTAAATCAATATCTGCGGTAATAATTTTTTGAATGGTACCCCCACCAGTATACTTTTCATCAGATAAGGTATAAATAAAAGTCCTTTCCGCATCTCGATAAGCCAACCAGCTTCTTTGCGCCTGTCTAAAAACCACTTTATCACTTTCACTTAGATTATTCATGATCAATTTATAGTATTTATTGAGCAAAACATCATAATCATGATAAGCCTGCCCCAATGCACTCACCATACCCAAAGTAGAATAATCTTGATTCAATCGTTTTGACAAAGCCGCTTCGACCTTAAAGGTATCCAATTGAAATTCCATCATCTTTGCCTTATCTTCATCAGAAATGTATATATCTAAGCTGTCCAAATGCTTTTGTAATAATAGGGCTTCTTGTGCAACCTCTGCCTTAATCTGTTGCTCTATTGCTTCTGAAAGCATGGAGGTCATTTGTGCAAAACTAGTCAAGGAAATAAAAATAAGGAGGAAAGCGATTATAAACCTAATGATTTGCATAATTTTGTGTTTTGATGAAATATAATGAATTGAGTGTATGACATATTGGGGCAAATCGCATGAAATAAAACTATTTCTCAATATCATTCACTATCTCAAATAGATATTGATTAGATTTTTAAAGTGGTTTGGCTAAGTTCATTCTTAAAAAGCAGCTCAATAATCGCTAAATTATTTCCGACAGACTCTTCCCCCTTCGGAGGGGACTTGGGGGAGGAATAGCTTGTCATTATTGAATTGCAGACAAAGTGGGCATTTTTAAATTAAGAAAAAATAACCGACAAATCAATAAATACTGTTTCCTTTAAATAAGTAACAGTCAGAAAATAATTTCCTTATTTTTCACTTGTTACTAAGGAAGATAAAAATGATATTGATCTGTATAAAAAAGGAAAAAATGCTTTATTTTTCATCGGCAAGGATGATCCGTAACTCATTAATGATAAGCGGTTCCTCCCCCAAGCCCCCTCCAAAGGGGGATGTTATGCCCCCTTCCTTTGTTTAGTTGGTCGGTGTGATTGTTGATTAATTTAATGTAGTGAGTAAGGCTACTGTAATTAATAAACACATTATAAATCCCCCAATATATCATACACTCTAATGAATTTCAATACTATATTAAAGAATGCTAGAAACAATTCAAAAAATACCGAGTCATTTATTAGTAGGCTTTTTAGCTGCTATCAGCTTATGCTTTATAGGCTTGGGTATTGTACTAGATAAATTTATACTCTTGGGGGTGCCGATTGCTTTGGTGATTGGCTTATTAACCTTAACCCATTTTAAGGCTTTCTACTTACTCTTATTGGCACTCATTCCCTTGTCGATTGAAATGGAAGTAGGGGGCGGATTTGCAACGGATATGCCTACAGAACCGCTTATGGTCTATCTCATGGTTGCAACAGTTGCCTTCTATGGTGCCAACTTTACCCAAATTGACAAACGCTTCTTTAAACATCCCATTATACTATTGCTCTTCCTGCATGTGTTATGGCTGGCGGTTGCTGTACTCTATTCCTCCATCTTTTTTATTGCGCTTAAATTTTTATTGGCAAAACTCTGGTACATCATTGTTTTTGTCTTTCTTACCGCCTTTTTTATTAAGGAAGAAAAGGATTTTAAAATTGCCTTCTGGTGTCTCAATATCACCTTGACGACTACCGTTGTCTATACTTTAATTCGGCATTATGGCTATGATTTTTCTTTTGCGAAAGCCAATCATGTGATGCAGCCTTTTTATCGTAATCATGTGAGTTATGCGGTGATATTGGTGGTCTTTATGCCTTTTCAATTACTGGCGAGAAATTGGTATAAAAAAGGCAGCTTGGAACGTTTAAGTATTCATATCTGTATCGGACTAGCTTTATTGGGGATTTTCTTTGCTTATACTCGCTCGGCTTACCTTTCTTTGGTGGTCATGGGCTTGGCTTGGCTTATGTTTCGTTATAAATTGACCAAAATGGTGATGGGCTTTAGTACTGTAATCGCTATTATTGGCAGTATTTACCTCCTACATAATAATAATTACCTCGAATTTGCACCTGATTATCAAACCACCATCTGGCATCATGACCTTAATGATCACCTATCTGCTACCTTTGAAGGGAAAGATATTTCTTCGATGGAACGCTTGTATCGTTGGGTAGCTGCGGTGAATATGTTTCAGGAGCATCCTATTACAGGATTTGGTCCGAATAACTTCTATGCCCATTATCAGAGCTATTCGGTGAGTTTATTTAGTACTTATGTGAGTGATAATCCCGAAAAGTCGGGGGTTCATAATTATTTTCTCATGACCCTAGTAGAACAGGGCATTATTGGTTTAATTATTTTTGTCAGTTTTATTCTGCTTTTATTGATTAAAGGAGAAAGTATTTATCATCGTTTGCCTGATCAACAGAAGGGCTTTTGTATGGCAATTTTGGTTTCGTTGGTCATTATTATTTTTAATAATCTACTGAGTGATTTGATTGAGACGGATAAGATTGGGACTTTGTTTTTTATGAATGTGGGGATGTTGGTGAATTTGGGGATTGCTGTTAAGAATGAAACATTAAGGAATTAAACATCACTAGTTCTAAGATAATTAGCGGATATATCTTCGCCCTGAAAGGGCATAAGCATTAGCATAGGGCATCGCCCTATGAAAAATAAA